>NZ_QWJI01000001.1 GCF_004354815.1 Cardinium endosymbiont of Culicoides punctatus | reverse complement strand
AGTTGCGTAGTAACTTTCATCGTTGAGTACAATAATTTGAAGTTAGTAACTATAACTACAAAAATATCAATTATTCAATACTTTGCGAAAGTCCTGTGGAATAGAGAAAGGGAAGATAGAAGGAGAAAAGATTGGAATAGAAAAAGGGAAGTTAGAAGGAAAGCTAGAAGAACGTCATGCTACTGTCTTAAAGATGCTTCAATTAAGTATGGATATAGATACTATAGCAGATATTACTACCCTTTCTAAAGAAGAAATTATGTCTATTGTTAAAGACAACAACTTGACGCATCAGCCCTAAAATATCATAAAATGATTTGGTTTCCAATTATAGGAGTAGCTCATTTTTCAGCCAGTTTCTTAACATATATCTTCCATTATATTCCACCTATTGCATATTTGATGTAATTTCATTATATCACTAATAAGGATCCAGAGTTATTCCCGTTGCTGGTGATCCATCACATCACATGCAGCGTAAATGCTATGCGTTCCTACACATGGGCTCTTTTGTATATATCCATTTAGATATGGGAATGTAATAATTTGCATAAGAATTGGTACAAAGGATGTATAAAACGTGCAAATATATATGCACTTTTTTATATACAAGGACTCAGGTGGAAATAGGCTAGATTGTTTTTAGACATATTTTGCCTATGGGCAGATATCTTCATAGAAGGTTATTAAGTTGTTTTTTATGTAAGTTTTTAATGATAATGAAATATATAAGAAAACTCACACATTATGTGTATACATCCATCTTATGGATTACGTTATTTTACGCTTTAGGCGCTTGTAGTCAGAAGCGCGTTACTCAAAATATTGGATTAAAGAAAGCGCTTGTAGCAGGAGCTACACTTGCAACTCCTATAAGCCAGGCATTGCCGCTATCCAATGACACAGTAGCACTATCTAATAATATAGTTCCCACGGACATTGATCTAAATCAAGTATTTTTTCCTATAGAGGTAACTATAGGTAATGACAGTTCATTGGAAAACCTAAATTCTAATAATGTTGAGATTTCTTTTCCAGGAATGGGTGAAATAGAGCTGGCGATAGTGAATGGTGCTATTGATTATCAGAAGCTTAAATCCATTACTGCTAAAGATGATGATCCTATAAGAACACCTATAGAAAACTCAGCAGAACAGAAATTACCTATCGCTAGTATAGCATTTGCGAAAGGTGTTACTATAAATATCTTGGGTGCTGGGTTGAAGTATTGTTTTGGTAATATGAGAAAATCAAAATCTCATGAGTATTATAGTTTTAGAAGAGACCATGGAACACACTTAAGTTTGGTAAAGTCTGGTACTTACCTTATTTTAATGTCTGTTGCGTTGTATCTTGAGTTACAACAGGGTTTTCAGCGTGCAGATTTATTAACTACCTGGTCTAATGCAGGCATCAGCTTAATGACAGTTGGAGTACATATATTACGTCATAAGTGTAGGACTAGCAGTATATGGACCGCTTTTTTAAATGGAACTGCTGCCATTATTATTACCAGTGTTTCTCCTGATACACCTAACTATCATCCTAAAATAGTTTCTACTTGGTGTGCAACTACCGATCAAATTTCGGCTTTTGCAGTACGATTAGGAAAATATTGCTATGCTTATACTAAATCTGATAACAAGCAACCATACCGAATAGGTATGGTTGGTGCACACTTTTTGATCACTTCGTTTTCCATAGTAATGTCTTCATGGACAACCGCTCAGATTTTGTCCAATTCAGATTAGTTATTAACTATAGCGAATCATCTTAAATACCTGTTTCGTAAGTACCTAGAATAAAAACATAGTTTTTTGTACATAATGGATGGCTTTTGAGTGAATTTTAGGCCCACTGAAGTGGGCCTAGTACTTACGGAATGGTCTATATTCAGAATATTTAACACATTTTATTTATGAAACATATTTGTAAAACAATCACCTTTTCAGCCATGGTATGGATGATTACTGGCATAAATACGTGTACAAGCATTGCACGCAATAGAAATGTTACAAGTACACACACTGATAACCAAGAAGAAAAAAAATGGACTGTATCTCTTCCTAAAAAAGGTATTGAAGCCATTCAAAAGGGAGATATACGGCAACTAGAAGAAATTTTTGATAGGTATAAAGATAAAGATGATAAAAAAAGCATTGCAAATACAGAAACAAGGTTATGGCAAGATGCAGATGATCTGGTAGATTATGTGCAAGAATCTATTTTATATCTTGCTATTTACTATAGACATATGGCTAAAGGAAAGGACAAAGATAAATATCTAGAAATTATTCAATTTTTATTGAAGCAAGGTGCGAATCCTAACGTACCACGTAAACTTTTGATGACTATTCGTCCTCTATGTATAGATACTCCTCTAACCACAGCAACTCGGGCACACGATGAGGATGTGGTAAAGCTATTGCTCGAACATGGAACAGATGTGAACAACCTGGATGATACACCAGATGATTATGAAGAGGGTCCGGTCAGTGCGCTCCATGTAGCTATGTACAATGGTGATATACCTATTCTTAAGATCCTTTTAGCACATAAAGATATAGATGTAAATCAACCTGCGAGAACAGGGCTATTACCATTACAAGCGAGTATAAATGGCTACAAACTTAGGCATGACAGTAATAACCTAGAGGCAGTACGTTTACTATTAAGAGACAAGAGAATTGATGTCAATAAAAAAAGTGATTATGGAAATACTGCATTTAACAACGCCATTAATCGGGGTCTTACAGACATGGTAGAAATATTATTAGAGCATCCAACTATAGATCTAGAACAAAAAAACCGTTACGGACGTACCCCACTTGCAGAAGCGGTGCATGATGGCCATGTAGAAATTGTGGAGTTACTATTAAATTATGGAGCCAATCCAGAAGGTATTATACCAACAAAATGGGGTGCATTTTTGTCAAAATTGGGTTCTCAAAAACACAAAAGAATC
This sequence comes from Cardinium endosymbiont of Culicoides punctatus, assembly GCF_004354815.1. Lineage (NCBI taxonomy): Bacteria > Pseudomonadati > Bacteroidota > Cytophagia > Cytophagales > Amoebophilaceae > Candidatus Cardinium > Cardinium endosymbiont of Culicoides punctatus. The sequence continues at coordinate 113,076 of NZ_QWJI01000001.1, read as the reverse complement.
AAAGAGCTTTTAGAGAAGGCAAGGAAAAATCAGGATAAAACAAAAGCGTTCAAATATATTTTTGATCCTATTGATGTTACTAAAGCGGATGGAAAATGTTCTATTTGTCATACCGAATTAGTGGATACTAGTGAGTATAACCATGCAATAGCATTAAAATGCAAGCATAAATTTCACTTAGATTGTATAGATCAGTGGATTAAACCTAGTACAGCAACTTGTCCACTTTGTCGAGCAAAAATTAAATAGCTGGTAATGGTTTAGTCTCCAACTGCCTGATTGAATTTATTAAAATAGGTAACTTAATAAATATTTTCGCATAGTTTCTAACTATAGGTTATAGATAATGGCATATTAACTTTCATATTAGTCCACATATTCGTAGTCTTTTTGATGAATTAAATCTTTTGAAGATACTTTACGCCAATCGCCACTGCACCAAACTGGCGAACCCTATGGGCACCAGGGAACGAATGGTATATATTTGCTGCGCGTTTAAAGAGTTCTTCATTGGAAACATGAGTTGCTAAAGATGCCAACTGTGGGAGTAAAGGCAAGACTCCTTTATTTTGTAGCATCTCCTCAAAAGAAGCATAGATATCTTTGCTGGTTACTTCACATAGAATACCCCATTGTGCATGTCTATCAAACAATTTTAAGTGATTACCTACCACCATTTTTGCACATGTATGCGCATTTACCCTACCTTCAAACTTTTTTTCCCATTCATAATATAATCAAAATAGATTGTACCTTTCATGGGTAGATTATATGTGCGCATTTGTTGTGTAGATAAAGCAGTTTTGTTAAAAGATCCAACGGACGTTCCTAATATATGTTGTATAGTGCTTTCTTTAGGTAATACCATACTATTATTTTAAATCAAGCATTTCTTCTTCCAGTTTTTGCATTTTTCTAGGAGATGTCGTGCAATTATTTACATCTGTATCCTCTTCTTTTATATCTTTTAAAAACAGTTGTATAGATTTATTTCCATGGTAATAATTATAGCCTATGGTGTAGGCTATAGAAAATGGTCGCCCACTGGATACAATAGATTCGTAGGATGCAAAATTGAAACCAATGGCTTCATAGCGCTGTTTGCTCCCTTCTTGATATACTTCTAATTTAAGGTGTGCTCCCTTAAGAAGGGTGTATGTATGGGCATAAACTTTTGTGCTAACAAATACAGGCGTTGGATTTCCTGCGCCAAAAGGTGCCATTTGCATTAAAATATTTACAAATTTGTGTGTGATATCTTGAAATCGAATAATAGCATGAATGGTCTGTTGAGGTATTAAGAGCTGTTCATCTATTGTTTCTGCTACTACTTTTTCAAATTTTTCTTGAAATTTAAGTATACTATCTGTAGACATGGTCAATCCTGCCGCAAAAGCATGTCCACCATACTGGTATAAAAGTTCGCTACATGCAGCAATGGCTTCGTAAATATTATATCCAGGAACAGACCGAGCTGAACCTGTAGCTTTCCCATCTGAAAGTGTTAAAATAATAGTAGGTCTATAGTATTCCTCAATGCAGCGAGAAGCGACAATACCAATAATCCCTTTATGCCAATTTGGATTAAAGAGCACATTACTCTTTTTTTGTTTAGGTTTTATCGTATTTTGAATGATAGATAACGCTTCTTGTGTAATGGTACAGTCGATCTCTTTTCTTAGCAAGTTTTGCTCGTCGATAGCATTGGCCAAGTTTTTGGCCTGAGATGGCTCTTTTTCTATCAATAACTGAACAGCTAAAGAAGCATGACTCATGCGTCCAGCAGCATTAATACGTGGGCCTATTTTAAAAACAATATCAGAAATTGTAATAGGATTCGTTAACATCCCCAACTGCATAAGTGCTTGTAGGCCTGGGCGTGGAGAACGTTCTAACTGCTTCATACCATAGTAAGTTAAAATTCTGTTTTCATCTACTAATGGCACTATGTCACAAGCAGTACTTACTGCTACAAGATCTAAGTAAGGATAGATTGTTGCTTCTTTTAACCTTTTGCTTATGCAAAAGGCTTGTAGTAATTTAAAACCTATACCACAACCCGAGAGCTCCTTAAAGGGATAGGGGCAATCGGGCTGCTTTGGATCTAAAATAGCAGATGCTGGAGGAAGGGTGTCTCCTGCTTCATGGTGGTCACAGACAATTACATCTATGCCTAGTTCTACAGCTCTAGCAATAGACGTATGTGCTTTGATGCCACAGTCTAGCGTAAGTATCAGATGAATGCCATCTTGATATGCTTTTTCTATGGCTTGCATAGACACGCCATACCCTTCTACCATCCGGTCTGGGACATAATAGCCTACATGCACATTGGGTAATTCTTTGAGAAAAGAATAAACCAATGCCACTGCTGTAGTGCCATCTACATCATAGTCACCATAGACTAATATTTTTTCTCTATTATCCAGTGCTTGAATGAGACGTGCTATAGCCTTATCCATATCCTTCATCAAAAAGGGATTATGCAATGCTGCTAAAGAGGGACGGAAAAAATTTTTAGCTTGCTCAAACGTATTTACTCCTCTTTGAACTAAAATAGCAGACAAAGAAAAAGGCGTACCCAGTACCTTGGTGAGCGCCTCTACTGTCTCCTGTTTCTTGGGAGATTGGATGACCCAACGTTTACACATTTAGGATGTATTAAAACTGTATGCTATACTCCCTCTATAATAATGCGGACAACCTGCTTGCTTCTTTCAGCGCTATATCATTCCCATAATGGGATTCTGGAAATTTTTCTACAATCTCTTGGTAGCAGTGGTAAGCATCTTTATACTGATTTACGGATTCAAAGGCAATAGCAGCTTTAACCAGGTATCCAGGAGAATAGACACTATTTGTTTTGTAATGTGCTGCCTTCATATAGTAAGTTGCTGCTTGTTTGTGATTGCCTTGTTCACTATACACATCGCCCATTACACACCAGGCACGTGCTTGTAAAATAAGATCTTTAAAATGAGATCTATTTAAAAATTGAAGCGCTTTATCGTATGCTTTTTGATGCATATAAGCAACGCCTATATAAAGGTTTAATAAATTTGCTGTTTTGGTATAAGGATATGATTTAACTACTTCTAAAAGGCCTTTGTGCATCCCATCTCCCTCCAGCGCTTTATTAAAATCTTCCGCTTCAAAATAATAGACAGCTTGGAAGCTATCATTTTGCGCTTTTATATCCTTTTTCTCTTGATAAAAGTGCCATCCGGATAAACTGCTAGAAAGCACTATAACAAGCAAGCTAATTATATAAATCCTTCGTTTTCTACGCTTTATAGAAAATGCTATTTTTTCACGTTCACTATGGGCTATTTTCTGTGTAGTGTTTTGTTTTCTAGGTATACTGTTTATGTCTATTATTTTCATAAAGTTTAATTCTGAAGAAATGGATAATTGTCTTGTTTGTAAATATAATGATAAACAGTTGCTGGATCTGGAAACGGAGATGTTTCTGCAAAATTTATTGCTTCTGCTATTTTTGCTTTAACCCTATCATTGATACTGCTTAAATCGGATTCATTTCCAACTTTTTTTTCAAGTATTAGTCTTTGAATCTTGAGAATAGGATCTTGATCTTTATAAGATTCTACTTCTTCTTTGGTACGATAATTGGCAGGGTCAGACATAGAATGCCCTCTGTAACGGTAAGTTACAAACTCTAATAGGTTTGGTATGCCCTTTCTTGCTTTTTCTGCAGCGTCTTGAACGGCACCATGTACATCTTCCACACATAGCCCATCTACTTGTTTAGCATCCATGTTATAACCAGCACCTATTTGATAAAGTGCTGTTACATTAGAACTACGTTCTAACGAAGTACCCATGGAATACCCATTGTTCTCTATCACAAAAATTATGGGTAAACTATAGAGCATGGCTAAATTAAATGCTTCATGGACAGCTCCTTGACGTACTGCTCCATCTCCCATAAATGCAATGCATAGATTATCTGTTTTATTGTATTTTTCAGCAAATGCAATACCTACACCTAAAGGAATCTGTCCTCCTACAATGGCATGACCCCCAAAGAAGTGGTGTTCTTTGTCAAATAAGTGCATGGAGCCACCATATCCTTTAGAAATACCAGTAGATTTACCATATAGTTCTGCCATAATGTATTTAGGGTCAGTGCCTAGAGCAATAGGATGGGCATGATCACGATAAGCAGTAATGTATTTATCCTCTTTACGTAAAGCAGTTACAGCACCTGCCACACATGCTTCTTGCCCGTTATAGAGATGACAAAAGCCTTTAATTTTTTGTTGTCCATAGAGCTGGGCTGCCTTATCTTCAAATCTTCGAATAAGCAACATCGTCTCATACCATCCTAGATAAAACGGTGATAAGTCCACTTTAGAGGTATATGAACAAGTACCTTCCTGCTCAGGTTTAATTGCCCCTAATCGGCTCATGGTTGTATTTAAATTTTTTATTGATACCACTTAAGTATAGTTTTTATTTACAAAAAATTAATGTGATACAAAATAACTCACTCAGTTATGCTAGTGGCATGTGTATTGCCTGGTTTAGTAGCTGAATACAGATATCCCATTAAGCACAAAATATAGTTGGTTTCATTTTCATTTATGTTCTACCTTTTAAGCTTTAACAAAAAGAGCCTAGAACGAATTTAGCCAAGTATCTACAAAAAATCAAAATAAATAGATCTGTTACATAAGTCCCGAGCGACCTAAATCAGATTAAAATTTATTCAAAAACTCTGTTTTCTTTACCATAGCATGGTAAATATATGGTATATAGAAAATATAAACTAGTTTCAGTTTAGATTAAACATTTGATTTTTATCAAAAATAATAGTATAGTTGTAGTTCGGGGGGTTAGCTCAGTTGGCTAGAGCGTCTCGATGGCATCGAGAAGGTCGGGGGTTCGAATCCCCCATTCTCCACTAAAAGGAATAGTGTCTACGCTTGTGTTACAATTAATTTCATGTCTAAAACTTTTCATTCTAAGGTTTTTCTCGCTATTATAAGGCGTATATGTATATTCCCTTTGCTTGTTGTCTCTTGTGTTACCGTGAAAGAGCCAGAAGGTGGGCCTCCTGATGAGACTCCTCTTAAGATGGTTCGTACTTTTCCGGAAAATGGATCTTTACATTTTAAAGATAAAAAAATCCGCATTACCTTCAATAAAAACATTAAAGTAGAAGGCATTCACGCCAACTTATTAATCATGCCGAAGTTAGATACATCTAAAAATAGCAAGCAGCCTTATAGTTATAGTGTAAGTGGAAAAACGTTAAAAATAAAACTAAATGTCCCATTGAAAGAAGATACAACTTATTCCATGTATTTTAACAATGCGGTAAAGGATACGCACGAGGGCACTAAACCAACAGATGCTGTATTGACTTTCAGTACAGGTTCCTTTATCGACCCCATTACGGCTAAAGGAGAAATAAAAGAGTTATTGACCAATAGGCCCGTGGGAGATGTTGGTATTTATTTATACAGTAGTGAACGTGATCCTAAAGAATGGCAAGAAAAAGGTGTTCCTGATTATTGTACAACAGCCAATAAAGATGGCTATTTTACTATAGATCATATACGTTTGGGCACATATTATGTTCGTGCTACTACTGGAAAAAATAGCAAATATGAGATTGATTATGAAAAAGACCAATATGGTTTTTTTAAAAATCCTATTGACTTAAATGACTCTCGAACAGATATTTTAATACCTTTGGTAGCAACCGATGTACGTGACTTTAAGCTATTACGCAGCGCTCCTCAAAGAGGTTTCTTTGAAATTGTCTTTAATAAACCAATTGTAAAATACCAACTTATACCATTACAAACCATAGGTACTAAAGGGAAACCACAGATATATAGCATAGTTTCTGATAAATCCTCTAGAACCATTTGTATATACAATACATTTGGATTATTAGAGGGAGAGCAATTTGAAGTCAAGCTCATTGCCGAAGATCTCTATCATACAGTAATAGAACAACATTTGCACATTAACTTTAAAGAAGGAAAACAGGATATTAAACCAGTAAAATTAAGCCATACGCTATTGCCACGACCAGTTGCTTCTATATTACCTAATTTCACAGAAACTATTACATTTAATAAGCCCATTCGAGAGATCAATCAAAATTTGATCTATTTTGAGCAGACAAAGGATAAAAAAATTCCTCTAGGAATGGAAGAACTAGAGTGGAATTCAGATAAAACCAAGTTGACTATAAAAAAGGTTTTTACGCAAGAGGAAGTAGCAGCATGTCTTTCTGAAGAACAAGGGAAAAAAGAACATAGTATAACAAAAAAAACAATAACGTTACATATAGAATCAGAAGCTTTCCTAGCATTTGATCAAGACCCAAACAAAAAAATTTCTATAACCTATCCATTTAGAAATGAAGAAGAGACAGGAACTATTTCCGGGAAAATAGAAACCACTGTGGAGTATTTTATTATTGAATTACTAGATAGTAAGGATGAAATAGTTGACACGATACGTGATGCAAAAGATTATTGTTTTACAATGATTCCTCCTGGTACCTATAGTGTTCGTGTGCGTGTATTAAATGAAGGAGAGGAAGAATGGTTCCCTGGTAATATTCGTAAGCATATTGAACCCAATCCTGTAATATTTTATGAAAAAGAAGTTGGTGTTGTAGAAAAATGGGATGTAACAGGTATCGACCTTAAGTTTTAGTATAGATTATTTCCTTTATCGGAATTTATTTCCCTCTTAATAAGATTATTGTCTCATTATTAATCTATTTTATGCTATATTTTTCTCTATGATTTACATTTATACAGATGGGTCTTCTAGGGGTAATCCAGGTCCAGGGGGTTATGGGGTAATTCTAAAAAAGAAAAGTTATACCAAAGAATTTTGTCAAGGCTATAGAAAGACCACCAACAATCGAATGGAGCTATTGAGTGTTATTGTAGGCTTAGAAGCCATAAAAGAGGAAAGACAAGAGGTTGCGGTTTACAGTGACTCAAAATATGTAGTAGATGCTGTTGAAAAAGGGTGGCTTAAAAGATGGATAAAAATAAACTTTGAAAATAAAAAAAACTCAGATCTTTGGAAACGTTTTTGGGTAGTATATCAAAAACATAATGTCCATTTTTATTGGATTAAAGGCCATAATGGACACAAAGAAAATGAACGTTGCGATAGGCTTGCTGTAGCAAGTAGCTATGGAGAATTGATTATAGATGAATATTACGAAAAATATGTATCTATTTAACTAGACCTGTTGCGTAAGTCCCTATTATTAGTTTTTGGAGTAAAAACGTTAAAATGGAACCTCATTATGTTTATTGCATTTAGGACTCAGGAAGGGGAGTAGGAATAGCTCTCGGAACGAACAGATTATACAACTAACTTATACCTTTAGTTGTATAACGCCATTAAAGTATTTTATCTGTGTATTTGTTCATATATATTAAGCTGTTGTTGAAGTAGATTCAATCTAACTCTATTTTTATGCAATTCTTGCCAACAGATGGGTACCAAAATTGGTTTCGAAATAAAGTTCGGGTACTATGGTAATATTTTTGTATTCTTGTAGACTAAGTAAAAATGTATAATGTGATCTATCTTTATAGGTAATAATGATGTCTTGTTGGTAGCATCGTTCATGTAGTCTTCTTCTCTATTACTGCCTACATAGCTCATCAAGACATATCGAGGGATTAAATAATTTTTAAGTAAAGATGATTGTTAAAAAAGATAGAACCATTTATACGATGGTATTATGTCTTATGCTATCTTTATTTTCATGTAAGAAACATAAGTATGGTATGGAACAAGAAAATAAAAGAACAGGAGAAGATTTGGAACAAATAATAGAGCAAGTAGCAGAAATGGATTTAGATCGTCTTCCTATTGGAGACGCCGATATCAAAAATGTTATAGGGTCTGGTTATTATGCAGATAAAACCAAATTTGCTGGCAAACTTTTAATGGAAGGGAAGCCTACATTTATGGTACGGCCACGTAGATTCGGAAAATCATTATTGATAAGTACCATTGCTACCATTGCTGAAGGAGCAATAAATAAGGAATTGTTTAAAAATTACTTTATCTATAATGGAGTATTTAAAGATGAAAATGGAAAAAAAATAAAATATGACTGGAAGAAATATCCAGTGATTAGATTGGATTTTTCAGGATTAAATAATACCTCATCTAAAAAACTAGAAGGAGATCTTATAGAATTATTAGACGACATTGGCTTGCAATATAAAATAAAAATAACAGGAAAATCATTACAAACAAGGTTTAGAAGACTTATAAATACACTTACAACATTAAAAGAAGGTTATGAGCCTAAAATAGTTCTTCTAATAGATGAATATGATCGTCCTGTAGTCAATTTAGATTGGCGTTCCCAGCAACATAATGATTGTATGAAAGTACTTAAAGATTTTTTCACTGTAGTTAAAAGCTGTGCTGGTGACTGCCAGTTAATATTCCTAACTGGCGTAACTAAGTTTAGTTTGGTGAACTTAGGTTCTGGTGCCAATATATTTCAGGGTAATGATGTTTCTTTAAAACAAGTATTTTCAGATGTAGCTGGCTATAAAGAAGAAGATATTAAAAATCTGTTTAAAAACAGGTTTAGTTATGTCATACGAGAGATGAAAAAACGTACAGGAAAAACATATACTAAAGAAGGTATTATGGAGGCTATAAAGTCCTATTACAATGGGTATAGATTTTCCTATGATGGACCATTTATGTATAACCCTAATTCTGTCCTATCTTTTTTTCAAGAAGGCAGTTTGCAAGGTTACTGGTATAGGACAGGCGATCCTAGTATTTTACTCAATCAGATGAGAGATGAAATTGATAGATTTGATTTGGACTGGGAAAAGTTAAGATTTTACGTTACTCAGGATGATATCATGTTTACACAAAGCAAAAAACCGTTAAGCTTAGAAGCTTTAATGTATCAAACAGGTTATTTATCCATAGATACCTATAATCCTGCTAATGGACAATATGCACTAAAAATTCCTAACGAAGAAGTAAGGGTGGCACTTACACAAAATATACAGGAAGTGTTTTTAGATGAACAAAAAGAGATAGGTGTACATCATAAAGAGCATGTACTTGCAGCTCTACAGCAAGAGGATTGGACTCGTTTATTGCAGCTATTTAGGGATGCTTGTTTTGCGAATACAAGCTATGAAGCACTCAAAGATGATGAAAAAGATTTTCAAAATATTCTGCATGCTTTTCTCAATGGTGTTTGTCATCATACAGTAGGTGGCCCTAGAATTCGTGTAGAAGAACATTCCGGTAGTGGGCGATCAGATATAACTATGGATGACATAAAGAATAATGTGGTTTATATTATAGAATTGAAAAAGAATCAGAGTGCTGAAGTAGCCATCGAACAGATAGAACAAAAAAACTATTCTGGTAAATATTTTAGAAAAAAGAAGATCGTACATATAGGCTTGAATTGTATTTTTAATAGAGAGGACATCAATCATCGCAATATCAATGAATGTATGATTGAAGTAAAACGACAAGACAGCAATAACAATCTTACCAAGGATCCTAAAAAGAAATTTGTATTTAAAGATGAAAAATTTGTAGAAGAAGCAATAAACGTAGAAACATTAGAAAAGCAAAAAACAGCATCACAAACGAAGAAAAAAATTAGAAGCAACGCCTGATGCATATTTATAATGTCATTGATTTATAGCATCATAGAGTTGTGATGCAATTAATTGTAACTACCCAGGTACCTTTTTAAATGTATTTTAAAAACAATTGATTGTTAGACATAAATATTTTATAAACTTGAACATACAAGAAAATGTGCTGCCAAAATTTTTACCTTATATTTTATATTTCATTATAAATCAGACATAAAAACAATGTCGTTTTATGTGGAATGTAAGGTTCCTGGGGAATTACAAAAAATCAAAAAAATTGTTTTTATAAAAAAATTTGCCTAATATGCATCGTATTAGTGACACTAAGTATTTTGTACTCCTTCTTATTAAATGCTGCTTTAGGCATAAGCATGAAATTGTTTTTCATAATCAATATATATAGGTAGGGATACAAAATAAACTTTTGTGTCCCGTGTGCGTGACAAAATAAAGTCATGTACAACTGTAGTATATAGTAGAAACTATCTTATTCATAATATTATTTTTTAAAAGGCATTGCCTAGGTAGCTCATGTTTGCCTATTCCAGCCTTTTTAATAGAGAAAACCAACTTTTTTTATGGTATTGAACAATCTTCCCCTCCTTATGGTGGTGACCTTTCTGTTGCTTACGCTAGCAGTAGGTATTTATTTTAGCAATAGAGTAAAAGATATTAAAGAATATGCCATAGGCCATAAAGAATTTTCTACAGCTACATTGGTAGCCACCATAGTGGCCACTGCTTATGGCGGTGGTGGATTAACACGTACGGTAGAACAAGTACATGCTAAAGGATTGTATTGGATAGTTTTGGTTAGTTTGGGTATCTTTTCTATTTGGATCATTAGTCCATTAGCCTCACGTATGCAGCCATTTATAGAAAATCTAATTGTAGTGCGGAATATCGGATAAATATACTGATATAAATTACTGGTTTTTTACATAAAACTATACAGTACCTATTTGGGAAAATAGGTTTTTAGCAGCACTAATAGTATCTATTTTTCCAGTAATAACAACGAGTATATTTTTTTTTATTTCTTTGAGTTGACAATGGGCTGGGTAAGTTTGCATATATCTAACAATATTTTCCCACATGTCGGTATTTCTCTTGTGAAAATCATCTCCTAGGTAACAACGCAAAACGGAATCTTTAAATATTACTTTTTGAAAACCAATACGTTCTGCCTCCCAGCGGAGTTGTACAGTTTCTAATAAAGTTTCTGTTGGAGTAGGCAATGGACCAAACCTATCTATTAGTTCTTCTTTAAAAAGAATAAGTTGGTCAATATTTTTAATTTCATTTAGCCTTTTATAAAACAACATACGATGTGTTGTGTTTTGTACATATTCTGGGGGTAAAAGTGACTCACAATCTGTCTCAATTGAGCACTCGTTAAACCTTTTTTCAATATCTTTACTAAATAATGTTTTAAATTCAGCATTTTTGACCTCTTCTACAGCTTCTTCTAGAATTTTACAATAGGTTTCAAACCCAATATCTGCAATAAACCCACTTTGAGCAGCTCCAAGGAGATCACCAGCACCACGTATATCTAAATCCCTCATGGCAACTTTAAAGCCATCACCTAATTCAGAAAATTCCTCCAGTGCACTTAATCTTAGTTTAGCCTCTGGTGTAAGATGAACGTTTGGTGGCGTTAAGAGATAACAAAAAGCTTGTACATTGGAACGGCCTACCCTTCCCCGCATTTGGTGTAAATCAGAAAGGCCTAATAGGTGGCTGTCATTAATAATAATGGTGTTGGCGTTTGGAATATCCATGCCAGATTCTATGATACTTGTTGCAACTAGTACATCATAATTGCCAGCTATAAATTGAAGTATTTTCTCTTCCAACATGGTACCAGCCATTTGACCATGTGCGATACAAATGCGCACAGTTGGTACTAAACTTGATATTTTATTTGCAATCGTATTTATATCATTTACTTTATTATGTACAAAAAAAACTTGTCCCCCTCTAGCTATTTCATCTTGTATGGCTTCTTGAATAACTTTGGAACTAAATGGACATGCCTTTGTTTGTACAGGTCGTCTATTAGCAGGTGGTGTATGTAAAATACTTAAATCTCGTGCACCCATTAATGAAAAATGGAGTGTCCTTGGAATAGGTGTGGCTGTTAAGGTTAATGTATCTACATGGGCACGGAGTTGCCTTAACTTTTCTTTAGCTGTTACGCCAAATTTTTGTTCTTCATCTATAATGAGTAACCCTAAATCTTTAAATTTCACACCATCCGTAAGCAACTTATGGGTACCGATAAGAATATCTATCTTTCCATCATTCGTGTCTGTCAATACTTGACTGATCTCTTGTGTAGTTTTAAATCTATTGATATAGCTTACATTTACAGGCAGATCGGCTAATCTACTCATAAACGAATTGTAATGTTGCAGGGCTAGAATAGTAGTAGGTACGAGCACTGCCACCTGTTTCCCATTTTCTGCTGCTTTAAAGGCAGCACGAATCGCTATTTCTGTTTTACCAAAACCCACATCGCCACAAATAAGCCTATCCATGGGAATGGGCCGTTCCATATCTTCTTTAACAGCAGCAATGGCCAATGCTTGGTCAGGGGTGTCCTCATAGCAGAAGGAAGAAGCCAATTCTGCATCCATATAAGTGTCTTTTCCAAAGGAAAATCCTGTGGCATTTTTACGTTCTGCATAAAGGGTTATGAGCTCTTTAGCAATGTCTTTAATCTGTTTTTTTACAGTACTTTTTTTGCTTTGCCAAACTGTAGTCCCCAATTTATGCATATTGGGGGGCGTTCCATGCTTGCTAGTGTATTTACTGATCTTATATAATTCACTTACATTTACATAAACCATATCATTATTTTTATAAATAAGACGAACAGCTTCTTGTTTATATCCATTAATATGTAAGGTATGTAATCCAGAAAATAGACCAATGCCATAATCACTATGTACTACATAGTCCCCAACTTGTAGATTTGTAGCTTGCTGAATCAGCACTGTTTTTGTTGAAGAATAGTGCTTTGGTGGCTGGTATTGATAGTATCGGTTAAAGATTTGATGGTCTGTATAGCACACTATTTGAGCGGTATGGTCTATATAACCTTCTCGAAGGCCAAGCAATAAAGGGGTAAAATAAGGTTTAGGTTCTTTTTCTTGTAAAATGGTATCCAGTCGTGCAAATTGCCCTGCAGATACAGCAGTAATCAAGACATTATATGCATCTTGGTTTCTTTTACAGAGATCATCAATAAGTAAATTGGATTTTTTTTTAAAATATGGCTGAGGATCAGATGGGTAATGTATTATAAGGTCTTTATCTGTAGCCATGCACTGCTGTGTCCCAAATGTGATCTGATGAAAGGCATCAATAGATGCCATAAAGCTTTCTTTGGTTTCTCTTGGTATGTGACTGCTATGGATGGTAGCATGAATATCATTGTTATGAATACCTGAGTCTATTTTATCAAAAATTTCCAAAGTTGTTGTCTTATTTTTAATCCAAATACAGGTATCTGTTGGCAGGCAGCTTGCAAAAGAAGTGTAACGCAAAGTCTTTTCTAATGGATCTTCTTGTTGGTTGGATAAAATAGTCGCTTTGGTTACTGCTTTAAAAGATCTTTGATCATCTGGATCAAAGGTACGTATGCTAGAAATGGCATTGCCCCATAACTCTATACGATAAGGTACTGATTCATTAGCGGTATATACATCAACAATCCCTCCACGTACGGCAAATTGACCTTGTTTATAAACAAAATCAACTTTGGTAAATAACTGTTTTCTAAGTGTTGATTCTAATGTTTTCAAAGATATTGTTTGACCCACCTGCAGGTTGCAACTCCTATCTGCTATTTGAGATTGATCTAAGATTTTCTCGGCAAGGGCCGCCATATACGTTATGACTACTGCAATAGGCTTTGTTGCTATAGCATGTATTACTTCTATACGTTTATTTTGAAGAATTTGCTTGCCTTCTGCTTGTGCACGATCATCTTCTTCTAAACAGGGTAAAAGCAGTACCATGTCGGGCGCAAGCAAGTTTCGAAAATCACCATAAAGATCCCATGCTTCTTCTTTTGTTGTAAGAACTACCAATTGTAACCGGGGACATCGCTGTTGCACTGCAGTAATAAGTATTGCATCTAAACTGCCTACAATACCCTGGAGGTGTAGGGTTATATTTTGCTTTTCCTGGCTTAGGTGATCACTGAGCTCTTTTACTATTTTATTTTCTTTATATAATGCTATAAAATCGTTAATCTGCAAAATAAGGTAAGATTATACTTAATATAAAAAACTAATCATAGGGTTTGTTCCCTAGTGCTAACAAAAAAACAGACGGCCAACTTCGGTTAAAAAATTGAAACCGCCTTAGTATGAAATCCGCTGACTTAAAATTGATATAAATTTACAAATTCTTTTTTAGTTTTAATCTAAAGTTGGTAGTAGTTAAAATAGCAGGAAATCGGTTCTTGAAATTAGTATTTATTTAACATGGTTAACATCATATGGATGTTGGTTTACGTATGGGACTAGCATTATAGCAAGTATTTTTCCTTATTTTCTTTTTTTTGGCTCCCGTCTGAGCCCTGCTTGTGGAGCGAAGACTTTGGCCTAGACAGTATTATGATTCAGTAGCATAGTTGTCTTTTGCTGTTATAGATTTAGGATTAAAATTCAGATCTAAATCTATTATAGATTGGTAAATCATACATTTTAAATACTCATACACTCTTTTAATACTCTTTTTATTATTTTCTTCAAAATCTGATATGTAACGAGGTATTTCCATAGGTATGGTACTAGATATTTCCCAATCAGTTATAAAATATTCGTCAAGATTTTTTCGTTCGTATTTGGTAAAAATCCATTGATTCGCGCATGTTAAAACACCATATATAGGATGTTTAGCCCCATTTTTTTCATAAGCTGTTAGCTCCATACAGTGTTGTAATAACCCTTTATTAAAGGTATCAGATGTCTTAACTTCTGTAACAAACAGTATGATTTCCCCCCCCCTGAGGTCCATTATCTTTTAGAATTACAACGTAGTCTATTTCACCTATTGCAGAATCACCATTACAAGAATGTTCAGCATCGATAATTAATGATTTATCATGAATTTGTGACTTTAAATCTCTACTAATCTCTAAGGTTATAGCTAGTAATATGTCATTAACATATAGGGATGGAGTAATTTCCTTTTTATTCAAGTTATAGCCACCATAACCCTCTAATAAATCTTTAACTTGAGATATAATTTTATTATATGTATCTTGATTGATACCATTTTTATTGTTGCTGATTATTTTTTTTAAGTCTAGATAACCTAAACTACTTTCATCAAATTCGATTTTAAACTTTTCATAAAACATTGCAGGGGTCCATTTTGTAAATGCAATAAGCTTACTGTCATGTATCTCTTCTTCATAATTATTATTTATATCTGTATTTTCACTTTCGTCTATTTTCGTTTTTTTTTTAAATAAAATTTATTATCAGCAGGTCTCTTGTCACGAGTCCCCATATTTAATCTGTGTTGCCCGCATGACTGACATAGGAAGAGTAGTAGTAGGAATGATAATAATTTAAGGTGTTTAGAGTTGATCATATGGTTATTAGATTTTATAGTAAGTATTTTTCTTTGTCAGAAATAGCTTCTTTTTCTAATTTTTCAAACAATGTTGCAATGGGATTTAATGTGCATTTCAATACTACGTAATTTTTGCCATATAAGC
Source organism: Cardinium endosymbiont of Culicoides punctatus (assembly GCF_004354815.1). NCBI lineage: Bacteria > Pseudomonadati > Bacteroidota > Cytophagia > Cytophagales > Amoebophilaceae > Candidatus Cardinium > Cardinium endosymbiont of Culicoides punctatus. The sequence continues at coordinate 97,665 of NZ_QWJI01000001.1, read as the reverse complement.
AACATTTTTAATTTTTTTCAAAATATATTCGTTAAAAATGCATAAAAATGTGTTACGGTAAGTGTATGTCAATTAATTGGTGTTAACAATATCGAGTCATCCAGGGGGGCTTAGGGTCGTTTGAAAACTGGCTTCTACCAGCCGATTCCGGTAGGACTACCATCATGCCTTATACAGCATCACGTCGGAAGTTATCCTTTGTGTTCTTGACACTTAACCATCACCAAAATTTCTTTTAAAAAATCAGTTAAGCCAAACTACGATTTCGTAAAAACCATAGTATAGAAATTACAATAAGGCAAGCCCCCAGAATATTGTATAACAATTCACCGCCAGATATATCAAAAATATATCCTCCTGCAAGAATGCCTCCTAAAGAAAATAAACGCTCTATTGCATCAATAGCTGCCCACCAACTTCCCATAACTTCATTGGGAATAAATGTTTGAAAATAAAGACTTGCTGTACGGAAAAAAAGCGTGCAGCTAGATTGAAATAAAAAAACAAGACACATTGCACTATAAAATCCACTATAAAAACTAAATAGGGACAGAGATAACCCTGCTATAAAAACAGTGATTGAAATTCCAGTACTCAATTTTTTTGTAGTAAAAACACTACCAAGTACCACCCCTACTGCCACACTTCCAATAGCTCCAATACTTCTAAGTACACCTATTTCTACATCTGAAATGTGATATATTTTTGAAAATAATGGAAATAAAAGAAGCGTAGCAATAGCCAAAATAGTCGCTGTAGAAACGTGTATAAGTAATAGTTTTATCCATTTTAAATCTGCAAAAATTAATTGCAAAGCAATTACTGTTCCTCGTAATGCATGGCTCACACTTTGTGTGGAGAATGGGATTGTTTTTTCTCTTTCCATGAGTGGCATGATGTAATAATAAGCACACATGGCTATGAATTGAAATAATGTAGCAATCAGTAGCATGTAAGAAGGTTGAGAAAAATAACTAAGAAACATACTAGCTAATATAGGACCACTTATCCTCATTATACCAGAGATCGTAAGGACTAGTCCATTAAACTTAATACGTTCCTCTCCATGGTAGCACGTAGCGATAGAAACCAAATTGGTCAGATGAGTTACATGACTGATAAGATCTACTAAAAATGCTGCAATACTGATTGCTGCTAAACTAACACGTATTTTATTAAAAAATATGAAAACAAAAATAAATAAAAATACTTTACTGATCATAGCAATAGTAAATAAGGTGCGTTTAGAATAAGCATCTAAAAACCCTCCAAATCCCATACTTACCAAAATTTCTGCTAAATAACCAACTGAATAGACTATAGCACCATTCTTAGCCTCGTCTGTAAGATGAAAAGCTGTGATTGCAAATGTAAAATCATATAATATAGATGAAAAATTCATTGCACAAATTCCAATAAGATAGATTATTTTTATCCACATAATAAAACAATTAACCCAACATTTCGCACAAAAATTTTATTGGGACTTTTCAAAAGCCTCTTAAAACATTTCTATTTTTACCGCTCGATATGTTTTAATATACACTGGACTGAAAAAATCAGTCCAGTATAACAAGAAATTCATATTCCCCTTTCACCTAATTATTTGATATATTGCATCAACAAAATAGATACGTAACCTATTAACCCTAATTTAGAACTATTCAAGCTAAAAATTACAGAATAAATTTATATCAGCAGCAAATAACTTGAATATACCATGCAACATAAACAACAACACACCATTCGAGATACCATCAGCTTTAAAGGTATTGGTATACATACAGGCATCCATGTTCATGGTACGCTTTTGCCTATGCCTGTGGATTCTGGCATACAATTTCAGCGTATGGACCTCCCTAATACGCCTATTATAGAAGCATTAGTAGGTAATGTAATAGCTACAGAAAGGGGAACCGTACTGGCAAAAGAAGGAGTAAAAGTTGCCACGGTAGAGCATCTACTGGCTGCCATCGTTGCATGGCAAATTGATAACATTTGCATTCAGTTAGATGGACCAGAAGTCCCTGATTTAGATGGCAGTGCATTGGCTTTTTTTGATCTCTTATTGCAAGGTGGATTGCTGGAACAAGAGGCACCACGAAAGTTCTTTCAGCTCAAGGAAAAATTTGTTTATGATGACCATGAAACGGGCAGTCGTTTTGAAGTCTATCCTGCTACAAATTATCGTTTACATTGTACCCTTGCGTACGAGAGATGGCCATTAGAAAATCAATATGCTACCCTAGATAACTTAGGCAATTTTAAACAAGAAATAGCCCCTGCACGTACCTTCTGCTACTTAGATGAAATAGAAGCAATGTATCAGAATGGATTGGTACAGGGCGCAAATCCCAATCATGTTGTCATATTTTCTGATCTTTCCTGTAACAAAGAACTTTTGCAAAAAGTAGAAAGCTTATCTGGTAAAAAGATTTGTACACTAGTGGAACCGAGTAATCCCATATCTCCTAAATTACGTTATGTAAATGAACCCGCTCGCCATAAGTTGCTAGACCTTATTGGAGATGTAAGTTTGCTAGGCAGGCCATTACAGGGACAAATTTTTGCTCATAAACCTGGCCATGGTCCAAATACACGTTTTGCGGCTGCTTTAAGAAAATTCCTTATACGACAAGAAGCCAAAGGGGCTCCCATTTGTGACCTATCTGCTGCTCCCCTATTTGATATACAGCAGATCACTAAAATGCTACCTCATCGTTACCCATTTCAATTGGTAGATAAGGTGATGCATTTGGATGATCGTAGTATTATTGGTTTAAAAAATGTAACCATCAATGAACCTTTTTTTCAAGGACATTTTCCTGGTACACCTATTATGCCTGGCGTATTACAGGTAGAAGCCTTAGCTCAAGTTGGAGGTATATTGGTATTGCATAAAGTTGCAGATCCAGAAAACTACTTGACTTATTTTCTTTCAATAGATAGCTGTAAATTTCGTCGTATGGTTGTACCGGGAGATAGTCTCATTTTACATTGTCAGCTACTCACAGATATAAAATTTAGTATTACGGACAAGCAGTCCATTGGTATCGCCCAGGTAAAGGGACGTGTGTTTGTAGGAGAAAATCTAGCCTGTGAAGCAGTCTTGTTAGCCCAAATTGTTAAACAAAATGGAATATAGATTATCCGATATTCATGCTGATGCTATACTTGGAAAGAATGTTACAGTAGAAAGTTTTGTAACCATCCAACCAGACGTTATCATAGATGATAATACGTGGATAGGCTCCCATGTAACCATTATGTCAGGTAGTCGTATTGGTAAAAATTGCCAGATTTTTCCCAATGCTGTTATTGGAGCTGCTACACAAGATAAGAAGAAAGCATGCCAACAAACCTACGTAGAAATAGGTGATAATACGGTTATACGTGAGTTTGTTACACTAAATAGAGGAACTGTGGGTAATACGACTATAGGTTCTCATGTATTATTGATGGCTTATGTACATGTTGCCCATGATTGTATTATTGAGGATCATGTAGTTGTCGCCAATGCAACACAACTTGCTGGCCATGTAGTACTTCAACACCATGCTGTAATAGGTGGGATGGCTGCCATTCATCAGTTCATTCATGTAGGAGCTTATAGCATGGTTGGCTCTAAAAGCATCGTTCGTAAGGATATTCCTCCTTTTACTAAGGTAGCACATGAACCATTGCGATATTGTGGTATTAATTTTATCGGATTACAACGTCACGGTTTTAATCAAGAACAGTGTGATGCCATACGTGACAGTTATCGTTATATCTATCAAAGTAAAATGCCTTTGGCATCAGCGCTAGAAATGATAGATAAGCAAATTGAAAATTCACAAGAAAAAAATGTTATTATAGACTTTATACGTAATAGTAATGCCGGAATTGTAAAAAAAACCGATAGGAATGCACAATTTCTGTAAAAAATCTAACATTTCGCAAAAAAAATGGTTTCTGTTTTTCTAAAAAATCAGTCCAGTATATGATTCATTTTTATTTGTGTTAGTTTGCGTTTGGTATCTAATGAGAAGTCTCCTTGAATCATCCAGTGGTAATAGGCAGGCTCCATTTTTAGAACATCTGCTACTAATTTTCCCTTATGTTTTCCAAAGTTAAAAATTGGCAATTGTTGCTCATTATAAATTATTTTCCCTGAAAAATCTAGTATGTTGGGGGTTGTAATATGGTGTAATGTTTTAATGTCATTTTTAATCACACCCAAAGAATTCCCTAATGGATCTATGACAGATTGGGTCTCATATTTTTTTATCTGTTCTATAAGGACTTCTAAAGTAGCTTGTGTATCTCCCATAGCACTATGTGCATTTTCTAATTCTTTTTGACAATAAAACAGATAGGCTGCCTTGAGCGTTCTTTTTTCCATTAAATGGAAAATCCTTTGAACATCTACAATTTTCCTATGTCCTATTTTAAAATCTAGCTCTGCACGCAAAAAACTTTCTACCAATATAGGCACATCAAAACGAAGTAGGTTAAAACCAGCTAAATCAGCCCCCTGTAAAAAGGAAAGCAATTCCTTAGCTATTTGTTTAAAGATTGGTTTATCTTCCAGATCTTGAGCATAAATACCATGGACCATACTAGCCTCTATAGGAATCTCTCTTTCCGGATTAATTTTTTTCTCAAACGTTAAACGTTCTCCATTGGGCATTAGCTTAATTATTGCGATTTCTATGATACGATCATGGATTATATTTGTACCCGTTGCTTCTATATCTAAAATAGCTAGTGGATTGGTTAATTTTAAAAACATAATACTATTAAAAATAAGGTCGTGTGTTATTAGTGTTTGTAGTGCACAATATTATGTACCGGGATAACTAAACAATGAACTTAACACATTAAAATATATAAAAAGGACATTTCCAGCAAGGAATTCCGAATGCAATATTATTGAATTAGTAGTTTATTATTTTTTAATGTTCAAAATTTTCTCACAAATATGCTGCATTTCAGACAACCAAACAGAAACATTATTACTTTTACCCCATGGAATATAGAAAGTTATAGTTTCTTTCGCTATCCGCTTTTGATCTTCTGGTTTTTTAAAATGTATTGTTCTCAAATTATGGAGTCTATCAGCTAGTTTAGCATAAATAACACGTATGTCTTTGCACTCGTAGAGTATGTTTTTATTCTCTTTATCATCTAACTTCCAACGATACCCATTCGTTTTATAATGGGTTACCATATCTACAATATAGGCTATTTGATTGCCATACATTATTTGTATTTGACTAAGCGTTACAGGAGTGTCTTCTACAATATCATGCAACAAACCGGCTAAAATGGTTTCTGGGTCTTTAGTAACGTCTAAAAGAATTTTAGCTACTGCCATAAGATGTGTGTAGTAGGGTTCTCCAGATTTTCGTTTTATTAGCCCATGCGCATTTTTAATAAAAGCAATTGTTTTTTCTACTGTTTCTTTGGATAATGTGGTTTCTGCAGTAAGTAACGTTATTAATTCCTTCTCCTGTATTAAACTTTCTGGAGTTTCTGCTATTTCACTAGCTAAAGTAGCTGGATCGTAAGTTTTAAAATGCATTACCTGTTCGCCCGATACGGGTAATATATAAAGGCAAGTTAGATCATTTTTGGTTTCTATTATCTCTACATAACCACCATGAGCCTGCACAATTTGTCTACTTTCTGCCTGGTAAAGTTGCGCTTCTGTTTTAGGTAAAAAAACAGATGTTACTTCATTGGTAATATCATATAAGGGAGATATATTTGGTAGATTAGAATCTGTACTGATACAAAAAGCTAGTGCAGTTAAGGTAAGTGTATCATTTTCTGATGAATCATTGGTTTCTACATAATTATAACGCAAAGAAGTATCTGCAATAGTTAGAATAACTACATGCTCTATTGCCTGTTCACTTGTGCTGATCCCTAAAAAATTTATAGTTAATAACCGTTCAAAAAGATCAGGATCTACATTTAATATTGTAGTTTTTGTTTTGTTACGTAACAATAACTGCATAGATTCATCTAGATTACAAGTATCATTATGTGCCTTAAATATAATTGGTTTTATAGCTATAGCTTGTATTGCTTTTTTTCTCAATTTTAAGCTACGTTCTTCTTTTGCTCTCTGGAGCAGTAGGTTACTGAACTCGCTTAGTTTTCTCATAAATAGGTTTACACTTTCTCCCAGCTTTTCTTGATTATTGGCATACAAATACTGATAAGGCTCTTCGAGCATTTTGCCTATTTCTCGTAATATGTCACTGCCATGGGTAGGATCTAACCTATGCCAGTTTACTTGATTATAAATGGCTTCTAAAGATATTCTACGTTCGTAGGATCGTGCTAATTCTATAATTCTCAGTTTGACATCCATTCTTTCGCGGATGTATTTATATACGCCAAATCCAGTTATACTTATTCCACTGAGTACGCCAGCAATTATAAATTCTAAATTAATTTCCCATTTTAAAGTGTTCCATAGACTCTCCCAAGGTAGCACAGGTGGTATAAACTTATGAAGTACTATGGATAAGACAAGTGTAGCTATACTCACTTTTAGAGAAAAGAATACCATGCTCGCTGCTAGATGGCAAATAAGCAATGCACATGCCATAGGAACAAAGTTCCCTAATTTTGCGAATTGTATACTAGAAACAAAAAGTAATATAACTAACAGTACAGGCCATACAAAGTAGATATAGCTAGGCTTGCGATTGTATATATCAAAAGAGGGATAGGCTATTAAAATGGTTCCAATAGCCATTACAGCTATGTACCAATAGATATAACCATTAAAATAATCTTTTTGTATGAAACAGAGCGCTAACAATGTATTCAATATAAAGTACATTCCCCATAGTATAAAAGATCTTTCCTTTTTAGGAAAAAGGCTTTCACGATATTGCCTAGTGAATAACGTTTTAAAGTTGTACATCTGTTTTGTCCACCAGTATTTAGTTTCTTGGTTTTGTAATTCAACAGCACTACGGTCTTTAATACCCACCCAACCAGTATTAGGTAGTTTAGGTAAAAAATAGTGATATATAAACAAGATAATCATACTCAAAATAAGTGACTCAAAAACATTACGTTGTGATATATCTTGAGCTTTATAACTAATACGGTAGAGCGTTATAGCTGAACTCGTCAACATGGTTAATAAAACAGCTGCTGAACGGGGTCTAAAACCAAAACAAGACATAATGAGTGGTACGGTAACAGCAGGGCCATAAAGGTGAACCGTTTTGTTCATCAACTGAGAAATATTGGTAGTCTGTAGTACTACAAACAGACTGATAAATCCTATAAATACAGAAGCAATACGAACCGTTCTTAATGAGGGTGTATAATTTGCATCTCTAATTTTACCCGTTAACACAGGTAATACATCATTTGCAAATAAAATAGAAGCAGCGTGTAAATTAGAGTCAGCTGTAGACATAAGTAAAGCAATAATAGCTGTTATCAATACACCCCGCATTCCAGGAAAGTAAGATAGTTCAATTATATAATCTAGAACATTCTGATTTGTGCTTACTTTATGCCCTCCTAGGTGTAAAGCCAAAGCAACACTAAAAAAGACAAATACCAACACAGCTCTAACGATAGCACCATTTCTATAAACTTTTCTTGCTTGATAAACAGAAGAAGACATGTAAAAACGCTGAATACGAGCAGGGTCAAGTGGAAATATAGAGCGCCAAAGAAGAAAAGTTAGGGAGCATTTTAAAGCTTCATCCCACACGAGCATTTTTTTTATATTAAATTCTGGTATTTCCTGAATACTACGCCAATTTTCTAAGGGATTTTTTGCATAGTATAAAAATGCACAAATCAATATTGGGCAACAAATACCAAAGAAGAAAAATTGATAAACATCTGTGAAAGCTACTGCTCTAGCACCTCCGAACGTAGAATACAAGATGACCAGTCCTGCTAAAAACATAGCTGAATATATCGGAAATTTTTCTATTTCAGGATATAAAATAGTTGATATCCGAAGTCCTACTTTAAACTGAGATGCTATCAATGCTGTTGTAAGCATAATTCCAAAAATGGCTGAAAACATTCTAACTGTTAAGCCATATATACTTCCCATGGATTCAGCTACAGAGAAATGGCCCGTAAATTCTTTCATTCGAACGATTACAAATCTAGTAGCTAAATAGAAATTTATTGCACTGGCTAAATATCTGATAAATGCGTAAAAGCCTTCACGATAAAGGGCATCTAGTCTATAATTTAAAATGATTCCTCCATAAGTAGTAGCGATCAGGGATACAGTAAGCACAAAAGAAGACATTTTTTTTCTTCCTATAGCATAATCTCGAAATGTTGTTACGCCCCTACCACAATAAAACCCAATTACAAGTGTTACTATCAGGAATATACTAACAATCATTAAATCTGTATTCATAATAGTCTTTTTTTTCTTTAAAAAACATATACTTCGAAGTAGACAAAGTCAGACAAAAATTGCTAACGAAAATTTACTCCATATCTATTAATTGTATGTATTTATGATACAATATATAATTTTTACAAAAAATGTACTTGTTTTTTTGTAAAAAACCTATCTTTAGGTATTATGTAAGAATAAAGTAAATAGTTTATAATTTTGCAAGAAAAATTCAATAAAAATGTAATTGTATAAATACATATTTTAAAAAGCATAGAATATGATGCTATTTGATTTTCAAAAACTATAACACGAAGATTTTGTTTTACTTTTATTTAAATACGATATTGTTTATAATATGTATGAAGCAATACACTAAGCAAAAGCAACGATAATATTGTCATTTTAAACTATACTATTTCTATAATATCTATGAATGTATTCATTATAAGTCATAAAAAAATTAAAATAATATTTTTTTATCTTATTTTTTATTTATTTCCTGGGTGTTCAAGAATGCCTATTGAATCTATTACATGTAAAAATTTTACACCAACGGTATCTATATCTGACTGTAGTCTACTAGGAAGTATTGGTTATATGGAAGGGAAGAAAAAGTCTTTTTTACTACAATGTCAAGGACATATTTCTAATAAACCATATCAAACACATGGGTACGTAGCCATTGTAGGTCTTTGTAATCCTTCTAAAAATTCAACCTCAATATTAACGCAATCTATGGAATGCAAAAATCAAATTGGGCATATAGTATGGCAAGAAAATGGAGATTTTGTAGTCTGGAACAAGGAAAATAGTATTGAAAATGAAAAAATTATTATTGATTTAGATGAAACAGCATATAAGAAGTTATGCGCCAATAGTTACGATATATATATGGCATATGCCCAGGATGATGCTACTTATCTTTGTCACTCAGTTACTCCTGTCAAATTTGATATTCAGAGCAATACTTTTCCTGACTATACAGCGTATAAATTAGAAGCACTGTCTTATGGTACGCAACAAGTTAGCTGTGGTACGGACTGGTTATTAAAAGGTAGCATAACTCCCAATTCTTTTCCAAAGCATGCCAAAATGGGGTTCATTTTAGTCAACGAAAAAAGCAACGCTTCTCCCTATGATATGGTGCATAAAGTTCTAGCTTCTGGAGAAGCGTGGCCTACAACACCCACACTATTTAGTGATTGCATAATTGTTCCAGGCAATTTAAGAGCAGTTGATCATATTATAGAAGGTCACTTACTCAGTGAACAATTACCAATAAAAAAAGGCAAGTTTAAAATATTTTGTTACCTCATGTATGATTGCTACTACTATATTAGCCAAATGGAATACGTGTATACTGATGCTAACACGAATACTGCTCATACAGCGTGCCCTCCTCCTGAAATAACATTTACGGGAGAAACATATCATTTAGCACTATCGGATTTGATTATCTATCTCAAATTAGTATCAGCGTCTCCTCCAGTAGTAAATCTTTCTGACTTTAAAATTCAATGTTTCGTAAACAACGAAACAACCAGTTTGCCTACTGATGTAGAAGTATGTTTGCTTTTTTTACAAAAAGGATCTATTTGGAGAACAAATAAAATTGAAAATCTATATAAGGGCCTTGTTCACACATGTTCCAATATGTCCGATGATGCTTCGTTATGTCTTGTAGCCAATGGTTGTAAGCAATTAACACCAGTTTGTAGTAACTTTTTTCGTAAAAATTTTGATTATGAATGTTTTATTTGTCTTTTTTCCAAAAAAGACAAAAGACTTATTTTTTATACAGAAAGACAAGAAGCAAATATCAAAATAGAAGAAGTGAAAGTTGAAAAACCAATACCCATATTAGAAGAAAAGACCGTACCAACATCTGTACAGAAGCCAATAGATATAAAAATAGGCATAAAGACACCAGGACAGCTTTATATAGAAAAAAATCAAGATGGTACGCTGCAAAAACTAATTTTCACCTGTCCAGAAGTTTCAGTATTTAATAGTAGTGGAGTAAATTGTGAAGGGTTTATAATGGCTCAAAATGAACCATTATCAAACATTGATAGGAATAAACAACTAATTTCTAAATTCCTTAAAAATAATAATGACTCAATACATGAAGAGGAATATTTGGTATTTAAAAAATCAGCATCTGATTCTATAAGCACATATATTAAAGATCTGTATCCTAAAACTACATGGATGCAAAAAAATCAAAATCAATTGTCAATTATTTACTGGATTCAGTATGCTGATGGGAACATTGTATTCAGTGAACACAATCCACTATCCGTGGAAGAAACATTATCAGCTCCTGAAAATAAAGGATGGTTCAATTGGTGGTAGAAAAAGAATAGTTTGGATTGATTCTGTGTAAGGTATAGTGAGTGGTAGCCTGAAACACTAAATCACTTGCTTCACGCGTACCTAAAAGCATTGGTTCGTTTTTTGATTGGCGGGGGAATAGCTCAATATTGGTTTAACCACCACTGTAGTTTTTACTATACAAGAAAGATTGTAATATAATAGTTGCACTAGTTTTATCTATATTCATCTTATCTTTTCTATCTTTTTTACTGAAACCAGCTTGATATAGTCCTTGTGCTGCCAGTTTAGAACTAAATCGTTCATCTTGATAATAAAGATTTTGGTTAAAGAATTTTTTGCTTATTTCTTTGCTTATATCTTCAACTACACTACTCATTTCAGATGAACTCCCATTTAACTTCATGGGCATACCAATAACAAAAGCAACAACCCTTTCTTTCTGTATATACTCTTGCAAAAAAATGAATAGTCGATTGCTGTGTATAGTAATTAAAGGCGTTGCAATAATCTGCATAGGATCTGTTACAGCAATCCCAACACGCTTGAGACCATAATCTATGGCAAGAATTCGTCCCTTTTCTATTGCCATATATTCATTTATACTTATATACTTATACTATAGTAAAATTACTCTTTTGTGCAACATGCTAGTTACCTGTACATGTGGACATTATCATCCAAAAATTTAAGTATACATGCTTAGCTAATATAAATCTAGTAAAAAATGGTTTTAATAAAGTCAAAAAACAAAACTATTTATGTAAAAGTTGTAAAAAGTAATGTATAGACAGAAAGGTCTTTGGCTCCTTAAAAACAACCTAAAATTATGACATTTGTCATTTGAAAATGACCTAAAGAAACGGAATTTTTCGATAATTTTTTATATGTTAGTGCCATAGGGGGCTATAGTTTACAATAATTTATTTTCCCTTATTTTTAATTTCTTACTTAAGAAGCTAATTCAGGGGACTTTCGCAACAGATCTATTAACTATGCTACAAAATTTTCATTATGACTTTATATACTTTTTAGGTATTGGAGGTATTGGTATGAGTGCTTTAGCACGATTACTGCATGCACAACATTACAAAGTTTTTGGGTATGATAGGACAGACTCTTCTTTAATCATGCAACTTAGAAAAGAGGGGATACCAGTATCTTGTGAAGATTCGACGGAAAATATTCCAAAAATTATTTGTAAAAATAATACGAAAACATTAGTTATTTATACACCAGCTATCCCTTCTAATAGTCCGATATTAAATTATTTTAAAGTTGGTGGTTATAAGATACAATCACGTGCAGAAATATTAGGAGAAATTTCTAAACTATTTTCAAGTATAGCAGTAGCTGGTACACATGGCAAAACAACTACCACAGCCATGGTTGCCCACATATTACATAGTAGTCAATGGCCCATGCTTGCTTTTGTAGGTGGTATTGTTGACCTATACGAAACAAATTTAATACACAATTGCCCATTGGATCAAGTTAAGTTGATTGTAGCAGAAGCGGATGAGTTTAATAGATCGTTTCTACATCTTTCACCAACGCATAGCGTTATTACATCTGTAGATCCAGATCACCCAGAAACTTATCACAATCTGCAACTTATGCAGGAAAGTTTTGTACAATTTATACAACAAATAAAACAAACTTTGGTTATTCAACATGATGCTGCAATAAAATTACAAATTTCCCATGCTTGTAATATTCCATATCTTACTTATGGATTAAGTAAAGGGGATATTTCAGCAAGGAACCTATATCTTGAAACGCATCAAAGTACATTCGATTATATAGGTTATGACGAAAAAATTTCCAATATCACATTACCTATACCTGGCTTATATAATATAGAAAATGCATTAGCTGCAATTACTATTTGTCTTAAAGTAGGGATTTCTCCTACCCAGATTCAATCATCTATAGCATCCTTTCCAGGCATAAAAAGGCGGTTTGCTTATCTTTTTAAGAGTAAAAAATATATACTTATAGATGATTATGCCCATCACCCTGTAGAAGTTGCTGCATTGCTAACTTCTATAAAAAAAATCTATCCCAATAGGCTTATTACTGCTATTTTTCAGCCACATCTCTTTTCACGTACACAGCGTTTTTATAAAGAATTTGCTGCCAGTTTAAGTATTGCAGATGAGGTTTTTTTGTTGCCTATTTATCCAGCAAGGGAAGCCCCAATTCCTCATGTAACATCAAAACTTATTCTGGATAAGCTTACATGTAATAAGAAAGCGTTAGTAACTATACACGAATTACTTTCTAATTCAGAATTATTTTTCACTAATAACCAATGTATTATAGTGTCTATTGGTGCGGGGGATATAGGAGAGGCTGTTCTAAGTATAGTAGAAATATTAAAAAAAATGGTGGTAGTTTAATATGTCAAGACGAAAAAGGAGTAATCCGATCTGATGCTATGCAAAGTAAGTTCGGGATATGGCTATCAACCAAATAAATCCTGAACGAACGTTATTTTAGTGCATTAACAATAGTTATCATATTGGCTCTAATCATGCCACAATAAGTTCCTTCTGGGGTATTAGGTGCTCCTAGTGCATCCGAATAAAGATATCCTCCTATTGCTACTTCTCTTTTATAACCGGCACAACCTTCCAATACAGCACGCATGGATTTATCTGAAACAGAAGTTTCAAAAAAAACTGCTTTGATATTTCTTTCTATAATAAGTTGTATAACGCGTTGGATATCTTTTAATCCACATTCGGATGCAGTAGAAATGCCTTGTAATCCAACCACTTCAATGTTATATGCTCTCCCAAAGTAGCCAAATGCATCATGTGCCGTAATTAATACACGTTGTTTTTCTGGAATAGACTGAATTTTACTTGTAATTTCCTGATTCAGGAGCTCCAATTTATCTAAATATGCAACCGTATTGTCTTTATAATAGGCAGCTGATTCCGGTTTTTCTTCTTGTAGTTTCTGACTTATAAAGCCAACTACTTGCTTCCAGAGGTTTACGTCAAACCAAATGTGAGGGTCTATATCTATAAGAGAAACATCTTCATATATTAACTGTTTTTTGTCTAATGCATCACTAGCGGCATATACTTTTTTTGTCTGAGACAATTTTTCTAGCAAATCACTCATCTTTCCTTCTAGGTAGAGTCCATTATAAACGATGATATCCGCATTCATAAGCTTTTGAACATCATTTTGAGTGGTTTGATAGATATGGGGATCTATGCCAGGCCCCATAAGACTAACTACATTTGCATCTTCTTTTACAATATTTTTAATTGCATCTGCTAGAATCCCTGTAGTAGTTAAAATAGTAAATTTAGTATTAGGCCGAGTTGTTCCAAAAGAAGACAATATTAGATAAAAAGCAACTACCCAGGTGCCTTTTTTATATTTTGAATATATCATTGATTGTTAAATAAAAATATTTATATCCATCTTAACACATAAGTACATATGCTGCCACGCTATGTCTAAACATTTATTCTTCTGGTTGTTCTATAAGAGGTTTTTTAGTTCTATTATCCTCACTTGCTTCATTTATCATATTGTCAATTTCAGTTTCATCATAGTCACTATCATCACAAAATATTTTTTTTATATTATCAGGATCTAAACCATCTGCAATTCTGTTACTAATCTTTCGTCTCTTTCTTTCCTTATTTTTCTGATCAAACTCTTTTTTTGCTTCCTCTTTTCCTTCTTTTTTCCAAAGTTCCTGTTTTTGAATTTCAGTAACATTTTGATTTGCAATCTGGATAAGATCACGTCGATATTCATCCATCTGTTCTTCAGTATAATTACAGCTCTTTAATTGATCTATTGCTTTTTCTATATATATATCATGACCACTTACTTTTTCAGAATCTTCTTCTGTCTGAACATCACCTCTTAAAAATGCACACCACCTCTCTTCATTATTCTGCAGATTGTCAATTCTTTTGTCAAATTTAGGTATCTCTATAAACACCCAAGATAAATCTTCAAGATCATGTTCACAAGTCTCTTTATCTAAGATAAGATGTTCTCGTCTATAGGCTTTTTTATGTTTTATTTTCCCAATTGTTGTTAAGATCTCTACGTTGGATTAGCACAGAACATTCATCGATATTGCGATGGCTAGGATCTGGATCGTTTTTATTGTTGTCATTAAATCTAATATTTAAGCTTATACATACGATCTTTTTATATGTATTAATATACTGACCATAATAATCTCTATTTAGTATTTGTTTTAATCCCATACAAGCATCTTTATTTAATTTTAACTCAAGTATATAAATGGTATGATTGGATTTATCCTTTATGACAATATCCGTTTGACCTATGTTTGATCCCATTTCTGCTGAAATTTCTACATTTTCATCACCTAAAAACACGCCATTTAAAAAACTATAGAGTAATGCATGAAAACTCTTTTCAGATTTTTCTGTTAGTTCATAACTGGCTTGAGCGTAACAATTACTTCTAAATATAGAAAAAAGTCGTTTCCAATCTTCTTCTTTAAAAGCTGATTGCACATTCAAACTTTCTGCTATGCCATATGTTCTTTCTTGATTAGTAAGGTATTTTTCAAAATGCTCATATAAAGCTTGCTTTACTTCTTGATTAGGAAAGTCTAAAGTATATTTTTGATTTTCAACATCATACGACTTTATTGTCAAATAGCCCGTTTGATACATTAATGGAATAATATCTAGTTTTTTAAGATCTTTGGTAGAAAGCAGATCACTCTCTGTTTGTAATAAACTTTCTTTAATGTTTTTTACTGAAAATCTTTCTATATTAGCTTCTATTTGATCTGTTAATATCGTAGTATCTGCAGTGTCTTTCCAATAACCTTTTATCTCTCCAAACTCAAAACAAGAGAGTACAGAAGAAGGGTTATACATGGGTTCACCATAAGGATGGAACTTATAACCATTGTAATATGCTTGCATACGATCCATAACGTAACCATTATTAGATGAAGCATTAGTCTTTTTGTAACAATTTTCAATCCTATTTTTTATAAATGGATATCTTGTAAAGACTGCTTCAATATGTTTTTTTGTATACCCAACAACACCTGCATATTGTGTATGAAGAGATACATTTCCTGGATGAAATATATTAGCACCGGAACCTAATTCACTAAGACTAAATTTATATACCCCTGTTAAAAGTATTAATTGACAAGAACCGGAACAGCTTTTTACTACAGATAAAAAATCTTCAAGAATATCTTTGTTTTTTTTGTATAAAGTCTCTGCATCAGTAATAACTTGAGGCTTTGATTTACTATCTTCTTTAATTTTATATTCTTGATACAGCTTATCAAGATGAGACTTAAGCTTTGCTATGGAACTATCATATTCATCTATTAAGACAATGACTTTAGGTTCGTAGTCATGCTTTAGCTCTACCAGAGCATTAATAAGTCTTATATATTTGGTTTGGAATGAATCTCCCTCTATTTTTTTATTATAATGTGCAGCAACATCGTCTAGCCTATCTATAAGCGATTTTTCTAATTTCTCTGGTGTCTTGTTATCTAGTTCTGAAAAATCCAACCTAATGACTGGATATTTTGGCCATTTTCCACCTAGCGGAACATATTTTTGAGGTATTTCATTTGGATCATCTGGATTTAATTTGATTGCACCGGTCTCTATAAAACAATCTGAAAACAAATATCTATATTCCTCTCCTTGTGCAATTTTATCTATCGTGTCTATCAGTAAAGTTTTACCAAATCTACGTGGACGTACCAAGAACACAGGACCATTTCTTTTTATTAAACGCCAAACATATTCTGTTTTATCTGCGTAATATCCTGAATGAATTACATCTCTAATATCAGATTGACAAATAGGTAAAACGCCTGTGTAGGCTAATTTTTGTCTTTTAGCATCATGTCCTATTTCTAGATTGTCTTCTAATTTTTCCACATCCATAGCATATTTATTAGCCTTACATGAAAATAAAGATAGTATAAGATACAGTAATACCGTATCAATACTTGTGTTTTTTTGACAAAACATTTTTTTAAAGATTAATTCTTATTTCTCGATATGTCTTAATGAGCTATGTAGGCAATAATAGAGAAGACTACATGAATGATACCTGTAACAGGTGTATCATACTCCCATGAAGACAGATCAGGTTATAAATTTTTAGTTACTTCACAAAGGTACAAAGATATTTACAGATTTCTAATGTGCCTCATTTATACAATCAACAAATAATATTCATCAGGACTTTCTCACAATAGGCAGTAATACTTAGTACTTCAAGATACGTTTATGTTTAATAATTTTGATAATCAATTAAAAATAAATATTCAAGAGTTTTGTCACTTGGCTTATACACAACGTTTAACTAAAAATGCGAAAGTCCTGTTTATATATCGTATTTAAATTTATAATGAATAGCATCTAGTTTGCTATTATAATTTATTGTCCTAGGAACACCATGTTTATCTATATATCTATAGGAATGATCAGGATTTGATTTTAGAAACTTCACTACATCCAATAATTTTTCATTATGAATAATCTCCTGAACTTTACAGTTCTCTAGATCCATATCATGTGTAGTAAAATCAAAATCAGGATTATCTTCTTCATAAAAGGTCAAATCTCCAGATATAAATCCTGTTTTCTCTAGTACACGTATAGAGGCTTTATTATCTGGCAAGCAAGATGTCACTATCCTGGTTAAAGAACGATCTCCAAAACAACGAAATTGTTTTATCAATTTGTTGTCTTTTTCTGGATTTAATCCTATTCCTTCTCCAATACGTTTAACTTCTGGAGCCCAACGAGTAACTATGGCATCTACCATACTTGTAGCAAGTCCCTTACAACGGAATTGATCATTTATCGAATATCCAAGATGAGTTTCTCCAGTTAAAGTGTCAAATAGACTATTTTCTGCATGACCCACAGAGAGATATTCTTGTTCATTTTGCATTAGGGTTAATCTATATAATCCATGTGGTTTTTCCATTGGAAAATAGGAATCTCCAAGTTGGGAAATAGTTTTATGTAGATTTTCATGGGTTATATTAGTTACATCTGCATCAGATGTGCTATTTTTAAGCACACATTTTGTCATAAATTCATACATAGTAGGATCACTACTAGATACATTATTCAATCTCCATTGCAACCCTTGTGATGTCTTTCCTTGTAAGGAAGTTTCTAATATTCCACCATCAGATAATGTCTGTTTAAAAATAGAAGACTGTATTCCTTGATGTCGATAAGTTGTTTGGCAGCCTATCATCCCTATTATACTTAATAATATGTATATGGTTGATATAGAAAAGTTTCGTATGTGTTGGTTACTATGCATAATTTTTTTTGTATGTCTTAAACAGAAGATAGAGTAAACTTATGCCAATAAAAAACAAGCATGCCCATTCATATGGTGATATAATATTAATCAGGACTTTCGCAAAACAGATAATTGTGTTTGCATTTTTAGACATGGACATGTTTTATAGTATTGATAATCAATAATATTAACATTTCTCTATTTTATAGACTAGTCTATAAACAGTGTTTTTAACTAAAAGTGCGAAAGTCCTGTTAATAATAAAAGGAAATATACTTTTTACTAATAAACGATTTATGTCTAAACAATTTCCCTCTTGAAAAAAAGCAGCATAGCAAATTATACTATTATGTATAAAGTGGATGAATATAGGTACTATTATATGACCAGATATAAAGTATATGTATCCCAATAGTAATCCCATTCCAAATAAAAGAATACTCCCGTAAGGACGCATGTGTAATAGAGAAAATAACATCGAGGTTATTACTATACCTATAAATGGTTTTTTTATCTTCTTTACAAGAAGATTTTGTAATATACCCCTAAAAAAAATCTCCTCTATTATGGCTGGAAATAATGACAATACGCATAACCCTTTCCAAATAAAATCAATAGGGTTAGAAAAAGTAAGCAACTCTTTAAATAATGAATAATAATAGGTCTTTTCTATATCTATAGCCCATGATCTAATGGTTTCAAGTGATAGTGGCCATAGGACCAATTGACTTTCCATAATCAAAGCTTCTATAAAAAGCATACATAGGGCTATTCCTAAGAGAATTAAAATATGATAGACAGAAAAGAATAGACGAAAACGGTTTGAAAAAATATGGGAGCATAGAGGTCTATCAACATAGCTTAAATATATTAAAGAAGGAGGTAAAAAGATAAAAAAAGTAGATAATACAATTGTGCCAATAGGAAGCCTAAGTAATTTTATAAAAAAGTTTGGAAATGTATTAACTAGAAAAAATAAGCTAATTAAAGATGTTAAAAAAATCCCTAAAAATTTTAATAACCTATATCGTATATCGTGATATTTCGAATTTTCATTGAAAAAAGTCATTATATTTGTACATTTGAATGTTTGTAATTCACTTTCTAGGTGCCTTTGTTTATGTGAAAAAAAGCACTATCTATTGAGTTCTTAAAATGAGGCTTTTCAAAAGCCTCATTAAATCAACAGATAATACTTTTTTCTTTATCTGCATTTATGAACAACTTCAACCACAATCTGCGTCACAGTCACATCCCTCACCACACTCATGATCATCATTTTCAGTACTCTTAATGAGCATGTAAGTACCTACAACTGCGATAGCAACCCAACATGTTCCTCCTCTAACCTGTTCTTGAGCCTCTATAGATAGCGCTGAATCTTTAAACTTATTTATATTCTTTATATCCATTTTTATAAAAATTTAAAAATACTAATTAACAATTATATGTATGAACCAACCTAGAACATACCATTACGATCACTTTATAAGTAATACGAATGGTGAAAAAGTTAATTTTATATTTCTGGCTTGAATAGATTACAAGAGAAATGAAAAATTACTGGAATACACAATACAACACAATTATAAAAAAAACTTTTTTACAAAAAAAGTGAAAAATATGTATATAGTATATAATGGACTGGTTTTGTCGTGTTTTTTTAAAAATTTTGTAAATGTTTTTTCTGTTTTTATATAAAAACGTAAACATAATAAACTTATACAATTAAAAAAAGTACCTACTAATTCCAATGTTCAAGCAGCGATAGATTTATACTTAAAATAATTGTAAAATTATTCCTCCATGAGGAAACAAAATACCTCTTTTTTTGTCTGATTTTTTCGGTTGAGTCTATTGTTAATCGTTTTTCAAACGTAATAGTTTATAGAACATACGCGTTAAAAGTCGCATATCTTCCGTTATAATTTCAGCGGAACATTCCATATTGGGTTTAAATGCAATTTTTTTATTGTAATTGGTGGTTAAACCTTTGGGCAAAGTCAATGTAACGCGATAGGTATCGGCATGGGGCACCAATGCGATGGATGCTACAATGCCTTGAAGGTAGCCATATTCTTGCTCAGGATATGCTGGCAGCTGAATGCGGGCTAACTGACCCTTAGTTATTTTGCCATAACCAGTAGAAGGCAAATGCAACTCTACTATATAATGTTCATCGGTAGGTACTACAGCAAAAAGCGCCTGCCCAGATGAAACTTGTTGGTCCGTTATCCAACGGTCTAAATGACAAATCCTACCTGCAAAAGGTGCTACTAACTGGTAATTTTGTTTCCAAAGTGCAACCTCTTTTTGCAGACTTTGTAAAATACCACGAATGGTTGATTCCAATAATGTTCGATTTTGTCGGTGGGTAAATTGTAGCTCTTTCAGTGTTTTTTGCTGTTCTCCCAAGGTCATTTGGTGACCGACAATATCTTTTTCTATGTTAGCCACTTGCTCTAATTTACGTAGCAAACTAGCTTCCTGTTCAAAAAAATCTACTTGGGAGAGCATTTTTTTTTGATAGAGTTTTTGTTTAGCATGGAATTTTGCTTTTTCTTGCATTACAATTCGCTGGGTATATGTTAGTTGCTTTTTTGTGATAGCGAGTAGAGATTTGGTATGGGCCATTTTTTCTGTAATGTATTGGTATTGTGTTTGGTGGTGGTCATTTTGAAAGGTGCTGATGTACCGATGTATTTCAGTTTGAATATGATTATAAGCCTCTTGCGCAGGACCCAATGTGCCGGTATAGGTATGGATTGGATCATGTTGTTGTATAGAGAAGCAATGTTTGGCAAGTTCTTGCTCTACCAATGGAATCCATTTTTTTAAATAAGCAATCGCTGATCCACTTAGCCCACTCTGGATTTCTGCTAAAGGCGCATGTGCATCTACAATTACATTGTCTGATACGTAAAGTCGGCTTATCGTTCCTGGTTGTGTAGTCTGAAGGACAATAGGTGGCACAGCACTGGTTAAGCGTCCCTTTCCTGCTAAAACATCTGGGTATTTAATCAGCCAGGCAATAAAGAGTCCCATAACTAAAAGTATGGCAAACAAAGTAATTCCCCAACGAATCATCCAGTGGGGAATGTAACCCAGGATTTCCTGGACAATTGTACTGCGTAATTCCAATTCTTTTGGCTTCATGCTGTTTTATGTTTATTTAGCAGTTCAATTGGTTTTTCACCAACGCATAGTAAGCCCCTTGTGCATCTAAAAGTTCTTGGTGTGTACCCTGTTCAACTACTTTACCATGATCTAAAACAATAATTTGATGGGCATTACGTACAGTGCTCAGTCGATGGGCAATGACTACAGCAGTCCTATTTTTAAAAAATTGCGCTAATCCATCCATAATATGGTGTTCATTGTTGGCATCCAAGGAACTAGTAGCTTCGTCAAAGAAAATGCACTGGGGATTTTTATATACAGCACGTGCAATTAAAATCCGTTGCTTTTCGCCTGTACTAATGCTTACACCATCTACACCTACACGCGTATTGTATCCCAAGGGGAGACTTTCTATAAATGAAGTCAAGCTGGCTATTTCGGCTGCATAAAGCAGCTTTTCTATATCAACGGTCTCTTGCCCCACGGCAATATTATGTGCAATGGTGTCATTAAATAGAAAGCCTTCTTGCATAACAACTCCGCAATGATGGCGCCAAGTAGCATGTGCAATCCTACTTAATGGTATATTGCCTACACGAATGCTTCCTTCACTGGTTTCATAAAATTTAAGCAGTAACTTCATAAGTGTGGTTTTACCGCTACCACTCATACCTACAATAGCCGTTAACTTCTGTGCAGGGATGGTTAAAGTGATATTTTGTAATGTGGGAGTGGTTTTTCCTGTATAACGAAATGAAACACTTTCTAATATAAGATCTGGATGGGTACGTGGCAAAGGAAGCATTTCTCCCAACGGTTCCATTTGTTCGTCCGGTTTTTGGTGGATTTCCGAAAGACGCTCCAATGCGATAAGGGTATCTTGAATGGTATAAATCAAGTTGATGAGCTGTTCAATAGGGCTATTCAGCTGACCCATTACGTAGGAAATAGCCATCATCATGCCAATAGTAATCTGACCATGAATGACCAAAGTGGCTGATAAGATGGAAACCAAGATATTTTGGATTTCGTGTAAAATATTAGCGCCTATTGATTCAATTTGCTCGAGCGACAACTGCCGTACATGGAGTTTAAATAACGCAGCTTGGAGATATTCCCACTCCCATCGTTTTTGTGTCTCGGCATTATGCAGTTTGATTTCTTGCATACCATGCAGCAGCTCCATAATCTTACTATTTCCTTTACTGGATTGCGCAAATTGTTTGTAGTCTAATGTTTTCCGTTTACTTAAGAAGAGCATAATCCAAAGTATATGCAAGAATCCTCCTATACAATAGATAAAGAAAAACTGTATGTGGTACCAGATAAGCAGTGGTATAAAGATAAAGAGCTGTACAAACGAAAACAGTGTGTTTAACGTAGTTGTAGTTAATAATTTTCGAATGCGATCATGGTCGTTAATGCGTTGCATAAGGTCACCTGTCATCTTAACGTCAAAAAAAGAAATAGGCAACCGCATCAGTTTAAGGAAAAAATCGGAAATAAGGGTAATATTGACCCGTGTACTGATGTGGAGCAACAACCAACTACGTATGATTTGGATACTGCTACGACCCAGGAAGAGCAAGATTTGTGCTACCAGCATTAAATAAATAAAATGCAAATTGCCATTTTTAATCCCAATGTCCATGACACTTTGGGCTAAAAAGGGATGTATTAATTGCAGTAAGCTGGTAACCAACAATCCTATAAAGAGTTGTGCCATAAACCGCTTATAGCGAAAAATATATTGAAAGAGAAAGCCCAATCCCCGTTTAGGTGGTAGATCATCTTCCTCCTCTTCCATAAGCTTAGGAGTGGGTTCTAGAAGCAAGCCAATACCGGCTTCGGTGGTTGGTGTAGCGTTGGGGCCAATCCAACCTGCTAAAAATTCTGGCAAAGAATAGGTGATCAGTCCATGAGCTGGATCTGCCACCCATACCTTTTCTTTTTTGATTTTATAGACGATTACAAAATGATTTTGTTGCCAATATACAATAGCAGGCAGGGGAGCTTCTGCTGCTAGTTTTTGAAAAGTTGTTTTGATACCTACTGTGCGAAAGCCTAGTTGTTCTGCTGTCTTACTTAGGTAAAGTATTGAACTTCCTGCTCTGGTAGTTTCCGAGAGCATACGCAATTTTTGCAGCGACACCGTACGGCCATAGTGTTTGGCAATCATCCGCAGACAGGTAGGACCACAGTCCATTGCATCGGGTTGTTTGTAAAAAGGAAAATGGGACATAAATGTATAATTTCTTTGTAGATATACAATAAGGAATCGTTCCTATATATCCAATTTTAAACATCTTGAGCAAGATATAAAGAAAATATGATATAGATACAACCATCTACTAATATATGGAATCTAGGCAATCTTGAAGAAAGAGCGTAGAAACGTCAATTTAACACTATTTTTGTGGGCCAATTTACTTGGCACCATGTTTACGAAGCAAGGTAATTATTTTTTTCATATTTGGACTTTTTGCTTCTTTAGCCAATGCCAAAGGTGTTTTTCCTACTTTGTTTTTACTGCTTACTTTGATCCCTTTTTTCTGAAGTAAAAGCTCTACGATTATTTCTAGTTTGGATAGATCATCCGGCTTTAAATCATCTCTTGTTAACACATTAACAATACCATGCAACGGTGTATTCCCATCTGCATCAGGCTTATTCACATCAACAGAAAAGTGCTTTAATAAAGTTTTGATGAATTTATATCTCCTATAGCAAATTGCCTCTAGTAATGGAGTTTTACCATTATCGGAGGATACATCTGCGTTGATAAGTGTTGAGTAAGGTTGCAAAATTTTTAAAAGAGATGGTCCCCACATAGCATAATGCAATGGTGTACAGCCTCCAGCATTCTGGATATTAAGTAGTGAGCGTATGTGCTCATACTGTAGTAAGTAAGTGGCTACTTTACCTTCCGAATAACAACTCCAATAAGGTTGCATGGCATAATGCAATATGGTTCCACCATGCTCAGGAATATAATGCACTTCTCCCCCCATACATTTTAGCAAATAACTTACAATAGCCACACAATCTCTTTGTGCAGCGTAATGAATGGGTAAATAGCCATGACTATCTTGCATAGATGCATTTGCTCCAGCTGCCATAAGTAGTAGTACCGCTTTCATATGCCCATATTCAGCAGCGTAATGCAATGACGTTTTGCCATTTGCATCTTGTTGGTCAACCACCATATTGTCTACTGCTAACAGTAGTGGGAGCACCTTGGAATATCCATACTGGGAAGCCAAATGAATGGGCGTTCTCCCTTTTTTATCTACTTTATTTATTTGATCCCTCATGATGGGTCTTTTTAGTAGTTGCTTGACCATAACTACGTTATTGTTTTTTACAGCAAGATGCAAATTAGCTATTTCGCATCGCATAGCTTTTACCTCGTGTTTTTCTTGGTCGAGGTTTTCAGACGCATGCATTGTATGCACAAAACAAGCGCATAATAGATAGATAAAACAAGTGGATTTCATAATGAATATCAGTTTAATTGATTGTAGATTTAATAAACAGTTTTATAAAAAAGGCCAAAATAAATAGTCGAACTATAAAACAATAATCACTTTACCTAAAGTTAGGAATAGGAATAGTTACTATATACACATTTTTTCAGCAAAAAAGTAATTTTTGTTTAAAAAAATATTTTTTATTCGTGAAACAATATAAAACATTTATAAATCAATCATTTATTTTTAGGCAGCCGTTTAAGTATATAATGTCAAGTTGTGGAATAATGAACAGATTGCTTAATAAGCATTTTAAAACAAAAATAGCCTAAAGCAACACTTACAACCAAACCCACGCAGCATGAAGGTGCTGAAAGCCAATCATCTATAAGTGTATTCGTATCGTTTTGAGAAGTATATCTTACCCATCCCACTATGCTATTATGAACCAAGTGCATAACGATAGTTATAAATAGATTTTTTGTTCGATAATAAAGGGTCCCATACAACACCGCTAAAGGAAACAATACAATACCTGAAAATACCCCATGCATGAAAGAAAACATCAACGCAGTAATTCCAATAGCAATCCAAACCCGTCTGATTTTCTTCAATAAAATGGATTGCAATGCACCACGAAAAAAAAGTTCTTCACTAATGGCTGGTACCAATGCAGTACCTATAATAGAGCATAAGAAAAAGGCGGGGAAAGATAGGTCTTTATAGGTAAAAATCAACCATTCCTTTTGTTCAGCTGCCTCTAACCGAAAATTTGCTACAAAATTAGGGAAGTATAGTTCGATCAAATACATACTGCATATCAAAAATAAAAACTCCAATATAGCAAATCCGGTGGCCAGCAGCGTTGTTGTCCATCTAGGCCTATAACCCTGACGAATTCCTTGGAATAGTTTTGGGTCTACTTGTTTTAAGTACATCCATGCACTACCCATAAATATCATGCTTGCCAAGATAAGACTCAACGTTTTTGCAGTAGTTGTACTATGTAGACTAGTATCTTGTATCATAATATTAAGTATAATATACATGAGTATCCATAATAACCAAAAACCGAATAGTTTAAACAACCGGTTAGAAGGCTCATTTTCTAGAATAGGGGTTTCCATATAAAAATGGGTATTGGGTTGCAATAGTTTAATTTTACCTACCTGTCCGAAAATTCGGACAGGTAGGTAAAGTAGATTGCTTATAATTAGTCGGTATAATAAACCCGACATTCAGGCGCCACTTGCCTGAGCCATTTATTTCCCTCTTCTACGTCCAGTCTGTTCCTGAGTCTTTCTCGCTCTGCTACTCTTTCGGCCTCCAAAGCATGCCCTGCTTTCGTTAGGGGAGGCCCGAATACCCTTTTTCGCTCGAATTCTCTTGCGTCGAACTTTTCTAGCTCAGTTTTTTCCCTACTGCAGCTGGCTCCTCCTCCCACTACCCATTCCATTTCTTGGCCTTGTAGTGGATTGAAATTTTGTAAACCTTTCATAACTCGTAGAAATTTAGAAAATACTCCTAACATCGCTTGCAACCTATTTGCAGCAACTAGGAATAGTTCCTATATACACATTTTTTCAACAAAAAAGTATTTTTTATTCGTAAAACAATATAAAATATCTAAAAACCTATCATTTATTAAATATGGTGTTTATGTAAATAGCAAAGACAAGCACAATCAGATTACCCTCCTTTTATAGGCTATTTTACATCTGCATCTCAACAGCCAAAATCATCGGCTGGCACAATAAGATTGACCTTCTTATTCTAAATCTTTTCCATTAGTTTTGTAAAGCCTAGTTCATCCAGATATTTATAGAACGTAGAAAAGTTCTAATAATTAAGTCATTAATAGTTAAAAATAGACTAATTTTGTTTTGTAATAAAAAAACATGCAATCTTAGTATAGCTATACATATATACATAATAGATAATCCCTATGAAAGAAATTATAAGTTTTGATTATGCGATCAAATACCTTCTTAAAGATAAAGGGGACTATGAAATCGTCGAGGGCTTTATTTCCGCTCTGCTTGGTTCCCAAGGGTATAAACCCATTAAAATCAAGTCCCTGCTTGAAAGTGAAAACAATAAAGAAAGTAAACTCTTAAAACGAAGTATTGCAGATGTTATTGTAGAAGATGACCAAGGCAACAATTATATTGTAGAAATTGATCGCTCCTATACCAAATCATTTCTGCATAAGGCTTGTTTTAATACTTCAAGACTTATTGTGGATCATCTTGGAGCAAATCAAAAATTCTTAGAAATAAAGAAGGTTTTCCATATCAATCTACTATATTTTTCATTCAAAGAAATCAAGGCACCACTTCATCATGGTAAAGTATTATTTCATAAAATAGACAGGGATCATCCCATAGACATGCATTTCATGGATAGAGGCATGTGCACCTTTGATGCCTATAATATTTTCCCTGAGTACTTTGTGATATCTATACCCCTTTTTGATGATGTTATAAAACAAGAACTTGATGAGTGGCTATATGTAATGAAGCATTCTAAAGTAAAAGAAGACTTTAAATCTCCTTACATGCAAAAAGTAGCAGAACGACTTAATGTATTAAAGATGTCAGATGAAGAACTGGAAGGATATAATGCTTATATGCATACTGTAATAAAAGAACATGATTATCTAGTCTCTGCAGAAGCAAAAGGTTTTGAAGAGGGAGAGAAGCTTGGTTTAGAGAAAGGGAAAAAACTTGGAATAGAAAAAGGAAAGATAGAAGGAGAAAAGCTTGGAATAGAAAAAGGGGAAAAACTTGGAATAGAGAAAGGGCGTTATGCTACTGCCTTAAAGATGCTACAGTTAAACATGGATATAAATACTATCTCAGATGTTACTACGCTTTCTAAAGAAGAAATTATATCTATTGTTAACGAAAACAACTTAAATAATCAATCCTAAAATATCATAATATGATTTTATTTTCAATAAAAGACAAATTTTTACTATGATTTGTTCAAAAACTTTCTCGATCAAAGCCAGGCATTTCTTTTAGAGTAGACTTGTTACGTAAATCCTCGGCCCACTGAAGTAAATTAAAATCTACTCAAAAATCCATTTTTTATGATAAAATGACAAACAATATACCATTTTGTCTTTATTTTTGGTCGTTTGTGTTCAAGTCCTAATATATAGAAACCTGAATTTTTGCCAGGCCAACTTACGTAACAGGTCTATTATAGCAACTTTTATGCAAAAAATTACAACAAATTTATTTTTTACCATAAAATAGTTTTAAATTAGCTTTCTATGAAAAAAGTCTTATTTTTAATCTTGTATTTGCTTGCTAAGAGTCCCGCAGCTATGGCATCATCGGGTCGTTTTAGTGCCCACTGCTCTCCCGCTATATCTATAAATACAGTTTATTCCCAAAGAGAACCTGTCATCCAGAGTAAAGGAAGTGCTCCAAGAATACACTTTGGTGCGGCATACAACTTTTTCCTTCAAGAGCATTGCGACCTTACGACAGGTCTTAGTTTCTCATTTGGCCACATCAGCCTTGTACGTACTGCAGATACCGCTGATCTTGATATAGATGAGCAATATTTATTAAAGTCAATTTGGCTGCCTATTGAGTTAAAATTTTATACAAGCGAAGTGAGGATTGACACTAGTGTCTACTTTAAAGTAGGCATAGTTCCATCCATACATCTTCCTAGTAGACCTACATCTACATTAAAAGCTGGACAAGTTCCTTTCGTAACCATTCGGCCATTCGGCCTTTTAATTCTCCTAGGGATCGGGGCAAAATATGATTTTAGTTTAACCAACAGCCTCTGTGTGGGCTTAAGTTATTATTGGGATGCGCCAGGTATTATGTACAAGAATGATCCAAAGAGTGGTTCAGTGCATTGCCACAATAATTTTTTGTGCATAGATATTTCTATTTTATTTTAATTATGAATACTAAATACAATTTTAAAATGTAGCCAAGAAAAAAAATAGAATAATGAATGTAATGTAGAGATGGAATACCATAAGTGTACTTGCTAGTTAGACCGATATAGTGGATACGATTCCGTGATAACAATAAAATTGTGAAGTTACTTTACATAAAATTTAAACAGGTTTATTGTTATTTGTATCTTTATAAGTGCGCACCTAAACAATAACCATAAAAAGCATATTTTTACTGAAAGAGAAATAATTTATGAAATTATCAAATTTTAAATTTGACCTACCAGAGGGTAGTATAGCAAAATATCCAATAGCTGAAAAACAAAATGCCCGTTTAATGGTTGTGCACAAAAATAGTGGACAAATAGAACACAAAACTTTTAAAGATCTTCCCTCCTACTTTAATGAAGGGGATAGTATTGTCGTTAATGATTCCAGGGTTTTACCTTGCAAGCTTTATGGTTATAAAGAAAAAACCAATGCTCAAGTAGAAGTGTTATTGCTAAGAAGGTTAAGTCAAGAAGATGATTTATGGGACACTATTGTAGAACCAGCACGTAAAATTCGTGTGGGTAACAAGATCTATTTTGGTAATGGTGAACTGGTAGCTGAAATAATAGATAATACGACCTCTAGAGGTCGTACACTCAAATTATCATTTGAAGGGACATCAGAGGAACTCTATGAACTTATAAATGAAATTGGTTATATGCCTATTCCTAGTCATATGGGTCGTCCTGCTGAACTAGAAGACCGAACCCATTATCAGACAATATTTGCTAAAAATGTAGGAAGTATTGTATTGCCAGCTGCTGGATTGCATTTTACCCCTTACTTGTTGAAATATTTAGAGCTACAGAATATTGCTGTAGTGCCCGTTACTCTGCATATTGGACTAGGTGAATTAAAGATACTTGACATGGAAGACTTAACCAAGGTTAGAGCAGCTTCTGAGTATTTTACCATTCCAGAAGGAACAGCAACCACAGTAAATAATAGTATTGTCAACCAAAAAAAAATATGTGCAGTTGGAACTTCGGTTCTAAGGGCCATTGAGTCTTCAGTTGCTGTATCCTGGCAATTAAATGCAAATAGTAATTGGACCAATAAGTTTATTTTACCATCTTGCCATTTTAAAATTTGTAATGCATTGCTGACGACGTTTCATCTTCCATCTTCTATATCTTTGATTAATGTCGCTTCCTTTGGAGGAGAAGAATTAATTTTAGCAGCTTATGCTGAAGCTATAAAAGAAAATTATAGATTCTTCTTATATGGGGACTCTATGTTAATTATATAACGAATATTAGTTTATAAATATGTATACATTACTAATAAATCTAATTTATATTGTGTAATGTCAGAATGTCAGTTAGATTATTTAAATAATCTTTTTTCGTGGGTTATTTATGTTAGGGCTAACCATCTTTTTGTGTGAGATGCCACTAGAATTAAAAATTTATTCTTTGTTATAATGATAGATAAAAGCATCGGAAAAGTTAAAAGACTTTTAGTGTTATTGTTCCTATATATGGTAGGATTTTCTTCTCCAGTTATTGGAGCAACCAGCTATATAGTACGAAATGTCCAAGTGGTAGGCAATACTTTTATAGATAAGGATATACTTATTTCCCTTTCTGGACTACAGGAGGGAATAACCATCCACCCATCTTCTGGACAAATAAGTAATGCTATTCGTAAAATAGCCAAACATAATGGAGTTAAATCTGTTGAAATTCATTTATCTGATATCGATGATACAACTGGATTGGCAACTTTTATTATTCATGTTGAAGAATATCCAGTACTAAGTAATTATATTATAGAGGGATTGAAAAAAAAAGAACAAAAAACACTCCTGGAGAAAATTACTATAAATAACGAGGTTGCGCTTTCTCCTTTATTTCTCCATGAAACAGCCACTAAAATTAAACAAAACTTTTTAGAAGAAGGATTTGGCAATGTACAAGTATCTATGGATTTGATTTCCAAAAAAGAAATAGAAGGCAAAGCTACATTGAAAATACATATCAATAAGGGACCTAAAATCACTATTAACAAAATTATCTTTGAGGGCAATGAACATATAGATACGAGTCTTCTGATATATAACATGAAAAAGATCAAGGAAGCTCCCCGTTTTACGCTTGTTAAAGATGTGCTCAAGAACATCATCACATTAGCACCTATTCGTAAAAGAGGCATTCTATTAGAACTACCAAAAACCATGGATGAGGTAATGCGTTACTTTTCAACCCATGTTTCATTTTCTTCATCTGTATTTACACAAGAAAAATACTTAGAAGCGAAAGAGAACCTCATTCTTTTTTATCAATCAAAAGGCTTTAGAGATGTACGCATTGTAGAAGAGCAGTTATCGCATATTAGTCCTAATAAATTGAATATACATATAAAAATACAAGAGGGTAAACAATATACTGTTCGTAGTGTTAAGTGGGTTGGAAACTATCTGCATAGTGACCAAGAGCTAGATCAATTGCTCCATTTGCAAAATGGGAAAGTATATGATCCCGTATATATAAATAGTAGATTAAACCCTGGAGTTACAGATAAAACCATTAATGATCTGTATACGGATAATGGATATTTATTTTTCCGTGCAGAAGCTGTTGAAGTAGGAATAGAAGACAATCAGGTAGATTTAGAAATTAGGATCCATGAAGGTAGACAAGCTACTATTAATCAAATACATATTGTTGGGAATACCATTACGCATGATTATGTTATTCGTCGTGAATTATTGACATTACCAGGAGAAAAATTCAGCAGAAGATATATAATGGGGTCCTTAAGAAATCTGGTTATGCTAGATCTTTTTAAGCCTGAGAAATTAATTCCAGAAATAGAGCCCGATGAAGTACGAGAAACTGTAGATATTACCTACTCAGTAGTAGAAAAACCTAAGTTTGATGTTAATCTAAAAGCGAATTATAGTGAAGGTATTGTATTTGAACTTGTATTAGGCTCTAACAATATTTCTTTAGGAAACCTTTTTACTGGAAAACTTCCATTAGGTGCTGCACAACATTTTCATCTTACCATATCGTTCAATGGTAAAAATTATAGAAATTTAAGTTTCTCTTTTCAAGAACCTTGGCTATGGTTAGGAGATAGTAGATATTTGTTTTCATTGAGTGTAAATGATTCCCATAGAACCAAAAATAAGGAAGATTATATACCTTCTCAACTAGATCTTTTAACAAATACAAAGCTATTTCCATATGCAGAACTAGGATATGGCAAGAGCTTTATCAGTTCCAAAGGAGGAAAAATTTCTCTAGGAAAAAAATTGCACGGCTATTGGGAAAGTCACATGGGCATAGATTATCATTACCATGCCTATCAGCATTACGAACTTTTGGAAGATAATAAAAAAAGATCAGGTAGATTACATGACTTTAGTCTTGATTTTTCATTGGTCCATAATAATGTAAATGACGTAAATTTCCCTACTAGAGGATGGTCACTAGCTAATTTTTTAACATTAACACCCCCTTATAGTTTACTTGGTTATAACCAAACAAAAAAAGCAACTATTCCTTGTTTTAAAGAATTTGCGAAACTTATGGTAGATTTTTCTTCTTTTTATAGATTACCAGGTGATTTTATATTAAATCTGCGTGGACATGCTGGTTTTTTGACTAGTCTTTCTAAAAAAGAGATAGGTATTTTTGAACGATTCCGTTTAGGTGGCACATCAAGCATTTCAGATACCAGTGCCTTACTAGGGGGCAATTTTATTCCTTTACGTGGCTATCCAGATGATAGCCTTACACCAAGGCATTATAAAAAGAATACCAACGGGGGTGTTTTATTTAACAAATTCGTTTCAGAATTGCGTTATCCTATTATACGCACCCCTACATGCATTTATTTACTTGGATTTATAGAGATGGGAGACAGCTGGTTAGCATACAGTAACTATAATCCATTAAGTATGAAGAAATCTGTAGGAGGTGGAGTTCGCGTTATTTTACCTATTCCTATGATACCCATGTTAGGGTTAGATATTGCCTATAGGCTTGACGCTGTAAAAGGTATTAGTAGTCGTGTGAACCCTATCGAATTTCACTTTACCTTTGGTCCTAGCATTCGGTAAATTTGGCTTAAGCTTGCGCTTATCCATCTAACCTGGTCAACAGTGGACTCTCTTTTTAATAATCCACCGTTGTATATCGACTTGATCGAATATTTTCTACATTTTTTACAATTACTTCTTTCAAGATTTCTATATTTAACCCCTCTTTTAGAGAAATGCATACTGTCGGATATTCAGTAGCATGTTTACTAGCATATCCTTCCAATTCCTTTAAAGCACCATCCATCTGAGTCTCTAATTCTTGGATTGTAGCATCTGATTTTTCTCTTATTTGTTCCATAGCGTCCATTTTATTAAAAATCAAAATTCTTGGAATATGCTCTGCCCCTATCTCTATCAATGTCTGATTTACAATACCTATTTGTTCGTGGAAGCTGGTATGAGAGGCATCAATAACGTGCAAAAGCAAATCGGCTTCTTTTATTTCTCTAAGTGTATATTTAAAGCACTCTACTAAGGTATGGGGTAATTTACGAATAAAACCAACAGTATCTGTAAGTAAAAAAGGAGCCCCATTTAAGACAACCTTACGTACAGTAGCATCTACTGTAGCAAAGAGCTTGTTTTCAGCTAAAACATCTGATTTAGTAAGCAGTTTCATTAGTGTGGACTTACCTACATTAGTGTAACCTACCAATGCAACACGCACAAAGTTAATCCGAGACTTGCTTCTCGTTATAGATTGATTTTCTATTTTTGCTAATCGCTTGCGCAACGTGGTGATCTTATCTTGAATAATCCTTTTATCTGTTTCTAATTCTTTTTCACCGGGTCCACGCATACCTGCACTACCCCCCTTTTGACTTGAAAGATGGGTCCACATTCTAGTAAGCCTTGGCAATATATATTGATACTGTGCTAGTTCTACCTGTGTTTTTGCTTGTTGCGTACTTGCACGCATTGCAAAAATATTTAGAATCAACAGATTTCTATCTAATATCTGACACGACAATGCTTTTTCTAAATTTCGAACCTGTGACGGAGAAAGTTCATCGTCAAAAATAGCAAAAGAAATATTTTCTGCCTTGATAAATGCAGCTATTTCTGTTATTTTCCCTTTTCCCACAAAAGTATCACGACATGGATGATCTAATCTTTGTATAAACTTATGCATAATCTTCATACCCCAAGTATATGCAAGAAAGGATAGTTCAGTTAGATATTCTTCCGTTTTTTTCAAAGGCTGACGATCGATAACCAAAGCTACAAGAACGGCCGATTTACATGATTTATTATTATCAGAGTCCGACTGATCATTAACATGCATTAACATAACTGTACATTATTTATGTAGGTAATAGAAAGAAAACGAATCGAGGAAAAATTACAAATTTTACTATCCCATTCTCTAAAAGAATAGTACCCTTCGAAAATATAAATTAAAATACTAATTATTCTTCATAACCCAATGGTCAAAGATAGGTAAAACGAAGTCCAGCCTATATAAGTTTACCATTAAAATTGGGATAGTATAATCCCAAAGTTGGGCAAAATATAATTTATAATTATTTTTATTTGAAATAATTATAAGCGAAACAAGTAATAAATTTCTGTCAAAATTGTATTTTTGATAGCATTGTACCCATGTCAGATTTTTTTTAAAAAATAGTAAAAATACTAATTTGTCACCTTAATAGACTACTATCCATGCCTACAACTATTTCAAAAAGCTACCATATACCAGTAATGTTGGATGAAGTCATTCAAGGAATTCGTATTGTACCAACAGGTAAATATGTAGACCTTACATTTGGAGGTGGGGGGCATGCAAAAAAAATAGTTGATATGCTTTCTACAGGACATTTATTTGCTTTTGATAGAGACGCAGATACAGCCGAAATAGCCTGTTCTTTTCCGAGTCATTATTTAACGTTTACCAGGGCACCATTTAGATTTGCAAAAGAGTTTCTTTATTTCTACGGGGCAGGCCAGGTAAATGGCCTCTTGGCAGACCTTGGTGTTTCTTCTCACCAAATAGATACTCCAGAACGTGGCTTTTCTACAAGATTTGATGGCATATTAGACATGAGAATGGATATACATTCTCCTCGTACCGCACAGACCATTATTAATAGGTATAATGTAACACAGCTTGCTGAAGTACTGCATTATTATGGGGAAATTGCTAATGCACTATCTGTTGCCAAGGCAATTATAAAGGCACGTACCCATAGGCCTATTGAAACTACTGGCCAACTAAAAGATCTTGTTGTGCCATTTGCACCAAAATCTAAAGAAAACCAATATGTATCAAAAATCTTTCAAGCATTTCGAATCGAGGTGAATAATGAATTGGCAGAACTAGAATCTCTGCTCAATCAGAGTGCTCAAATTATAAAACCTGGTGGACGTATGGCCATTATTTCCTATCATTCTTTAGAAGACCGACTGGTGAAAAACTTTTTAAACACTGGAAATATTTTAGGTCAAATCCAACAAGATGGGTATGGCAACATATTACGTCCATTTTCACCTCTGCAAAAGAAGCCCCTTATACCATCCGAAAAAGAATTAAGCCAAAATAAACGTGCCCGTAGCGCCCGTCTACGCATAGGCATTCGTGTTGAATAATAGATATATAGGGATTTAATAATACAATTTTATGCCACTAGCTTATTTTAACGACCTGGCATCTATTACAAATGGATTAACTGCCATAAAAATAGATAACCTACCTATAACTGAACTTATTATAGATAGCCGCAATAAGATAACCACACCATATCCTCTTTTCTTCGCCATTGTTGGAATAAATCATAATGGACATGACTATATAGAAGAAGCTTATAAAAAAGGAATACGTCAGTTTGTTGTAGACCACAGCTATAACCTTGCTATTACAGAACATTATAGTGATGTAAATATGCTATGGGTCACCAATACACTAGAAGCATTGCAACAATTTGTAGCATTTTACCGATCTAAATATGTTTTATGCGTATTAGGTATTACAGGCAGTAATGGCAAAACTATTGTTAAAGAATGGATGCATGAATTTTTGTCTACAAAATACAAAACGCTTGGTTCACCATATAGTTACAATTCACAAGTTGGCGTGCCGCTTGCTGTAAGCTTATTGCGTACAACCCATGAGTATGCAATATTTGAATCTGGTATCTCCAAAGTAGG
Organism: Cardinium endosymbiont of Culicoides punctatus; assembly: GCF_004354815.1. Taxonomy (NCBI): domain Bacteria; kingdom Pseudomonadati; phylum Bacteroidota; class Cytophagia; order Cytophagales; family Amoebophilaceae; genus Candidatus Cardinium; species Cardinium endosymbiont of Culicoides punctatus. Next base: position 61,846 of record NZ_QWJI01000001.1, on the reverse strand, counting down.
TGAAATGGAAAAGTTGGCTAAAATCATCCAGCCAACACATGGATTATTTACCAATATTGGCCCTGCACATAGCAAAGGATTTCAAGATCAACAGCAAAAAGTAGAAGAAAAGGCACAGCTCTTTAAGGATTGTGATACCATTTACTATTGCAGAGATCATCAACTTATCCATGAGACACTACAACGGTTATATGGCAGGTCTAAAAGATTAAGAACCTGGTCTCGCCACAGTTATGATACGGACTATTTTTTGATGCGTTACGAATTACCAGATAGCAATAAAGTATCATTACAGATTTCCACATTGCGAAAAAAAGCTACATTTCTAACCCATTTTAGAGATATAGCTTCTATAGAAAACATCGTACATTGCTTGGCCTACTTATTGGACAATGGTTTTAAGGAGGAGCAAATTCAACCCATACTACTACAACTTAAACCCATAGCAATGCGTACTACACTCAAAGCAGGTATACATGGATGTAAAATTATAGATGACTCATATACCAATGATCTAACCAGTACGAGCGTTGCATTAGATTTCATGGACCAACAGCAAAAGCTAGATCAGCTAAATAAAACTGTTATTATATCTGACATTTTGCAGTCTCAAACAGTGGATAAAATACTTTATCAGGAGTTGGCTACATTGTTAGCAATGCATAAAGTCAATCGGTTGATTGGTATTGGCCCTGTTATTAGTTACCATGCATCACTCTTTTGCGAACAACAAAGTATTTTTTTTCATACTACAGAAGCATTTCTCCAACACAAGCCATCTTTTAAAGATGAAATTATCTTGGTAAAAGGAGCACGCACTTTTCAACTAGAACGGGTAGTTCAGGCCATAGAAAAAAATACGCATGGTACTATTCTAGAAACAGATTTAGGGGCTCTTAGAGACAATCTCACTTGGTTTAGAACCAAATTGCATGAACGGACCAAAATCATGGCCATGGTTAAAGCATCAGCCTATGGTAGTGGTAGTGATGATTTTGAGCTTGTTTCAACGCTGCAACGCCATGGTATAGATTATTTAGGTGTTGCCTATATGGATGAAGGCATTCGCTTGCGACAACAAGGCATTACTTTACCTATTATGGTTATGAGCCCAACTAGTGATGGGTTTAATGCAATGGTAGCCTACCAGTTAGAACCAGTGATATATAGCCTTGAACTTTTGCAAGAATTATGTAGTTTTTTAACAGAAAAATCAAGTATACCTATTCATATTAAGCTAGAAACAGGCATGCACCGTTTGGGTATCGAAGAAGCACTCATTGATCCATTCATCACTCATTTAAGAACCGTTTACCCACATGTAGCAAGTATTTTTAGTCATCTAGTAGGCTCTGAGTCTAAAGCTGATGATGCTTATACACTTTCACAGGCAGAAAGATTTATACGTATGGCTAATGCTATAGAAAGTAAATTGGGAAACAAGCCTTTAAGGCATCTGTTAAATACAAATGGTATTTTACGGTTTCCTCAGTTTCAATTTGATATGGTTCGGTTAGGTATCGGTCTATATGGCGTGGGTATAAGCAAAGAAATACAACATGATCTAACACCAGTGAGTAAACTTGTAACAACAATATCTCAAATTAAATACCTAAAAAAAGGGGACAGCATAGGATACAATCGAAAAACTATAGCCACACAAGATATGACCATTGCAACCATACCAATAGGCTATGCAGATGGATTTAGCAGGGTATTTGGTTGTGAAAGAGGACATGTAGTTGTTCATGGAAAATATTGCCCTGTTGTGGGCAATGTATGTATGGATATGGCTATGATTGATGTAAGTGGTATCAAAGCTCAAAGAGGAGATGAGGTCATTATTTTTGGCAAAGAATACTCCATAGATGAACTAGCGAAGCGGATTGGGACGATTTCTTATGAATTACTTACACAAATAAGTCAACGAGTAAAACGAGTCTACCATAATTAGGCATATGAACGGATATATAGATACTGTTCGATGTGTCCTATAAGCTATGTAAGGCTATAATGTATTTCATCTCTATCTATTGTATAAACAATATGATCTACATAAGTTCCATGCAAGTTTTCTTTTTTGGATACATTTTCAGTTTCTTTAAATCCCAATCGTATAGGTATACGCTGACTTTTATAATTTTCTAATGCACAGCTAATAGAGATTTTTTTTAGATTGCATTGTTGAAACCCAATATCGACAAGTTTGGCACAAGCTAATGTAGCTAAACCTAAGCCTTGAAATGTTTCTCCAATCCAATAACCGATATCTGTTTTACGATCTGACCAGTCAATCTGGTTCAAACTTATTGTTCCAGCTATTTTACGCTTGTAAAATATACCAAATGTAAGTCCACTGTTTTCAACAACAGCATCTTTTGTGCGCATAATAAAATTTAAGGTATCGCTTTCCTGAGTACAGGTATCTAACCATGGCAACCATTTTTTCAAATAGACCCTATTTTTATCGGTCAAAGAAAATAATTCCGCTGCATGAGATTCATTCAACTGTTGAATAGACAGATCTGAAGTAATCTCTACTAATCTAGGAACTTCTGATAAGCTTTTAACCTGGCTGTACATTTTTTAGAGAAATATTTTTGTATATCTATGCTAGATGGACTACCTAATGCGTACAAGAACTTCAGAGAAAGAAGCTTATAACAAATGTAAATATAACATATTAATCTATATTGAGTTATCTCTCTTTTAGTTTTGGATATATTTGGGGAAACATTTTTGTATATTTGTGTGGTGAATCAAAATGTATAGTATGATCTGTCTTCATGAGCAATAATGATTAGTAATAAAAAAAATAAAGGCATTCATACATGCTTATTGGCATGCCTTATACTGTCTGTCTTTGCATGTAACACTAAAAATAGTTTGGAAGCAAAGGGCGTGAAGAGGACAGTAGATGATATTGAATTGGAGCGTTGTGTAAGGAGTAGAAGCAATCTTATCCCTATTGGAGATGCTTCTATCCAGAATATTTTAGATTCTGGGTTCTATGCCGATAAAACAAAATTTATTGGATCGCTCTTAATGACAACAACAGGCAAATCAAAAGTTTTAATACGTCCTCGTAGATTTGGCAAGTCTGCACTAATATCTACCATTGCTACAATAGCAGAAGGGGAAATAAGTAAAACGTTATTTGAGGGATGTTATATTCATAGTGGCAAATTTAAGTATTATAATCCAAGGCTTAATGTTATAGAAAAAAAAACATACGACTGGAAAAAATACCCAGTAATTAGATTGGATTTTTCTCAACTAAATAATAAAACACCAGACGGACTAGAACAAGATATCATGGAGGTACTGGATGAGATTGCTTCACGTTATAATATAGTAATAGAAGGAAAGTCATATCAAGCCAAATATAGAAAACTTTTAAACAAGCTCATAACGCTAAAGCATGACTACGAACCTAAAGTAATTGTCTTAATAGACGAATACGATAGTCCTATGATTAAGTTTAAATTTGATTCTAAAGCGTATAATGCGCGTAAAGAAATATTGGCTTCTTTTTATAAAATAGTTAAAAGCTGTGCAAAAGATTGCAAATTGATATTTCTCACGGGTGTAACCAATTTTAGTTTATCTGATTTAGAATCAGGGCCAAATAATATTGTAGATATATCTCTAAGCAGAGATGCTTCAAGTGTTGCTGGGTATACAGAAGAAGATGTAAGAAGGTTATTTGCATATGAGCTAGAGTATATTGCTAAGGAAAAAAACAAAGTAAGAGATAAGGAAACTACAGAAGAGCAATCTATAGATACCGTTATAAATGACTTAAAGGATTATTATGATGGATACCAATTTTCTCAATCTGGTATCCGGCTATTTAATCCGACCTCTATATTATATTTTTTTAAAGAAGAAGGGGCATTTCGGAATTATTGGTATAAAACTGGAGATCCTACTTTACTATTAAAGCAAATACAAAAAGATATTGACAGATTTACTAATGTGGAGTGGGATAAATTGATATTTAAAGCGACTACAAATGAGCTCATGTCAACAGAAGACAACGAAGACATAGATCTAATCCCTCTTATGTATCAAACAGGTTATTTAACAATAGATAGTTATAATTCCCAAAAAGATCAATATATATTAACATTCCCTAATCAAGAAGTTAGGGAGTCATTACATAAAAATCTAGCAAAGGTTGCTTTGAAGAAACAAAAAGAATATGGTGCCGAATGGAGCGACAGCATTTTAAAGAGCTTACATAAAGAAAAGTGGCATGATTTTTTACTGATGTTATATAATCGTTGTTTTTCTAATACCAGTTATTTATTTATTGAAAATGAAGAAAAAAGTTTTCATCGTGCGCTTTATTTATTCTTAGTTGGTGCTTGTCATGATAAAGATGGCATAACGGTTTCTGTAGAAGAACATTCAGGTAGTGGACGTCCGGATATAGTAATTAATGACCATAATCATAAAACCGTTTATATTTTAGAACTAAAAAAGAATGGAAGTGCTAATGAAGCGTTGCAACAAATAGAAGATAGAAACTACGATAAAAAATATCATAAAGATTATAAAAGGGTGATCAATATGGGATTGAATTGCATTTTTGATACGCAAACAATCAATAAAAACCCTAACCATCGCAATATAAATGAATCCTCTATAGTAGTAAAACGCAAAAAAAGCAATGATAGCTTAAGGTTTTTACAAGATAATAAGCAATATTTTGAACGTAAAGATGGGGATTTTGTATTATCCAATAAAACAACTACACGGAAAGGGAAAACAAGAAATAAAGGGGTATAAAAGAGGCTTTTGCACAGATCTCCATTTAGAACAGATTTCTGTAACATGTTTGTTTAAAACGAATCAAAATCAATATCAAATGTTTATTTCATAACATAACTTAACCATCACTCATCTGTTATATCTACTTAAACAGATCTTCTAAAATATGTTGTGATAACATAACACATATTTTTCTTCCATCTGGAGTATACATAGTGTTACTAGAAGAAAATAGCTGGGCCAATAAGGAATCTATTTCCATAGCATCTAGTTTTTTATTATGAGGAATACTTGCCTTTTTAGCTAGGGCTCTTATTAGGCTTTCTGCAATGGGAACTGTTAGTTTGTCATTGTTCAACTTAAACTGCTCTATAAGGCCTTCCAATAGTGATTTAAGTGCATATTGAGTTAGCTCTGCTGGACAACCGTGTACAATGATCGTAGATGGGCCAAAGGAATCAATAATAAACCCCAAGGTCCTCAAAATTTCTTTGTACTCTAATAAAACAGTACAGTCTATAAGGCTTAAAGTTACTTGCTCAGGAATAAGTAATTGTTGAGATACGCCGCTGCTATTTTTAAAGTGGCTTATAAATTTGTCATACAGAACTCTTTCATGTGCGGCTTGCTGATCGATAAGAAGAGAGCCGGATTGAACCTGGGTAACAATATAACTAGCATACAGCTGAACGGCTTGCCCCACTTCATTTTTATATGGTTCTGATAGTTTACGAGATAAAAGGGGATCTGTCGGTGACTTTTCTGGAAATAAAGCTTGCCAATTTTGAGATGAAAATGAATGTGTATCATCTTTAAAATGTGTATAGTCTCTCTCTTTAGCATTGCTCGTTGTTACTTTAACTGGAGTACTCAACTGAAGGGGAAATACGTTGATATTTTGCTCAAAGTCTAAAGCATTACCCACATGATGTGTAGCTAAACTTCTTACTACTACAGCTTTTAAAATAGCATAAAGTGTTTTTTCATCTTGAAATTTAATTTCCGTTTTAGTTGGGTGTACATTTATATCCATTAACTTGGGATCTATGGTCAAATAGATAACATAAAAAGGGAAACTATCTGTTGGTAAAAGGGAGTTATATGCGTTTTTAATAGCATGATTGAGAAATGCACTTTTAACAAAACGCTGATTAACAAATATAAACTGTTCTCCTCTGGTTTTTTTTGCTTGTTCAGGCATGCCTATATAGCCTTCTATAGTTACTATATTGGTTTTTTCACTGCAGGGAATCAGCTGTTTCTTATAATTATCTCCAAAGAGGTGTACAATTCTATGACTTAATTTCTCTGGTGACAATCTGTATATTTCTGTATCGTTGTGGTAAAGTATAAAAGATATGTCTGGCCTAGCAAGTACTGCATGTTGTACTTCTTCTAAAATGTGTTTAAACTCTACGGGATTGGATTTTAAAAAGTTTCTCCGTGCCGGAACATTATAAAACAAGTTTTTAACGCTTACATTTGTTCCTACTGCTGTTGCAACAGGTTCTTGTTTCTTGATATTTGCGTCTTCTATAATTATAGCATTTCCAATCACTTCGTCATGTAGCCTTGTTTGCATTTCTACTTGTGCTACAGCTGCAATAGAAGCCATTGCCTCTCCTCTAAAACCCATTGTTTGAATTTGAAATAGATCATCTGTAGTGGAAATTTTAGAAGTTGCATGTTTTTCGAAACACATACGTGCATCTATTTCATTCATGCCTATACCATCATCAATAACCTGTATAAGTTGTTTTCCAGCATCTTTTATAATAATTTTTATTGTTTTGCTTGCTGCATCTATGGCATTATCTAGCAACTCCTTGACTACAGAAGCAGGACGTTGTACTACTTCTCCTGCTGCTATTTGGTTTATCAGTAAGTCAGATAAAATATGAATTTTATTCATTGCTACAATGGTATGTAATGGATGTGTTGATACTTCTGAAAAACTCAATTTAAATGCAAGAAGGGCATGTATCTATTTAGACAATCCCATCTTAGATCTAACATGCAAAATCCATAATGCATTTTTTCAACCTCTTATCGTACTGTGCAATCAATAATAATTGATGATATTCTATGTATTTAAATTTAGGAAATTTAAGGATTATGATCAGCATTTACATCAATATATAAAATATATGTATGGTTTACATAAATTACATACTCCCGAGATACGCTTTAAAACAGCAGTCTTGTAGATACTCCTTCCTTATACTTGAATGGAAACTCAAGAGGCATGTAGCCCTAAGCGAAAAATACATATAACTGAATATTAATAGAAAGCAGGTAAATTAGAATATAACATACCATGGAAAAGCGAGGGTGAAAGACGGGATTCGAACCCGCGACCCTTGGCACCACAAACCAATGCTCTAACCAACTGAGCTACATTCACCATAAAACATTACATGTCCACAACCTGGATCTGGATCAAGAATTCCCATAACTGTCTAAATACAAATAACCGAAATTAAGTTCGAAAAAGCAAAAAAATGGTTCTTGAATGAGAAAATTATTGGTAGTGGTATAGTGTGTCAAGACCCAGCACCAACACGCACAACAGATTTAATAGTTTTTTTTACCCATTGCATCTCTTGATTATCAAATATATATAAAGTGGGTTCAGCAAGACCACTATCGTAAGCTACATTACTTATATAATGATTATGGCCTGTTTGATAATCACTAAAAAAAGAACCATATGTACAAATAGGAGCTGTATTGATGTATTCCATAGTAAAATATTTTTTAGCCATCAATAGAGGAATTCGTTGCACTAAATCATTTAGACTTTTTACAGGAATTCCATCAAAAGATAGGACTTTTAGCCTAAAACATCTTTGTCCATATCCTGCCCAGTGCTTTACCTGATGAAATATAGTATAAGGTTCTGTAAACGCGAATGTAAGCGTTTTAGGGACTTCGCCCCCCTGGTGACTAAAAAAATCATCGCTTTCAAAAAAGACAGTTCCACCAAATCGGACCATTTTCTTAATTTTATGTTCCTCTAGGTCATACACTTGTAAAGTCAATTCCTTCCATTGGCCTTTTCTAAAAATAAGCAGCTGTATTGTATCTCCTTTGTTGACCCTATTCAAGGCTAGATCAAAATCTACTAAACTAGGACCAATCTCTTTTCCATTAATAGCCCAAAGAATATCTCCTGGTAGCAGTTGAGAGGCTGCTGGTGTATTTGCCAATGTGTTTGTGACCTGAATAACAGTACTAGAAGAATTTGGAAACTGTTTTAAGTATGCTTGTTGCTTTGATACAGGGAAATCATTATAACGCATAGCATCTGTTAATGAATAGGTATCTACAAAAGCTCCTATATGTTTTCGGATTGGGGTATGTCCTTTTTTAATAAAAGGTAAAGCATAGCGAATATAGGCTGGATGCAATGCATAGGCGAATGTATTACTGCCTGCATAATTTAAAGCAATTGCTTGTCCTTTACTGTTAAAAACAGGAGAGCCACTGGATCCACCTCTTGTATTAAGACTTAACCGAATAGCATGCTGGGGCATGGCTCCAATAACATGATATATACTCGCTACCGTACCCGTATGTAGGGAAAGACTGTTACCCTCATTGTTTCCAATGATAAAAATCGGCTGATCTGGACAGGGGTCTATTAGGCTAAAAGAGGATGCTTTTACGTCATTAGGAATCATTTTAGGGTCCACCTTTAGGAATCCATAATCCAACCAAGGATCATAATATACTAGATTTGCTTGCATCCGTATTCCATTGTAGAAGGTAACCTCGTACGTCCCTATTACAGCAGCGCCAATGACATGTTGATTTGTAAGAATATATCCTGCTTCTCGATCAATCACAAAACCCGTCCCATACCATTTACTTTCTTGTTGATAAGCTGATAATGAAGTTGTTACTTGTATGGTAACAACTGATTTTTTTGCATGTTCTAAGACGGTAGGGGTAATAGAAGGCTTAGCAAAAGCTGTTTGAGCACAAACAGAGAGTAGCATATGGAAGCATATCCATATTACATACCGATTATAATTTCGTTTCATAGTGTTTTTATTTAATTACCAATAATAGAGGTTACCACCCATTCTAAATGAATAGCATCCCAGGTGAGTAATTTAGGTTCTGGACTATTTTCATCATAGGTTATATTTTGTTTATATCGATTATGTCCTGTAACAGGACCAAAAGGAGTTGAAGTATGTAAATAATTGATATACTCGATCGTAAAATACTTTTTCGCCATGCAAATTGGGACCAATCTAACCATATCATTTAAAGTAGCTATTGGCTGATCCGCACAAGTTAACAATTGGCTTCTGAAGAAAGAGATGGAGTCTTTTTCTAGCTCTAGTGAGCATATAGACTTGAATATATTACTTGGATGTCCTGCACAAAAGACTACAGTTCCTGCAGACATACCTGTATATCTACTAGATGGGTCATCTAGCTCAAAAAACGTAACTCCGCCAAATTGAACCATTTTTTTTATTTTATGGGTTTCTAGATCATAGATGGGAATTGTTATATTATGCCACTCTCCTTTTCTAAAAAGAGTAAGACGGACAGTCTCTTTCGTAGCAGCATTTATAGCCATATCAAAGTCAATAAGATGCCCTATTTGTTTTCCATCTACCTCCCATATAATATCTCCCGATAGTAGAAACTTTGCTGCAGGAGAGCCATGCAATGTAGTATGAACGCGTAAAATTTTATCATTGGCTGTAGGGAATTTTTTTCGATAAGCTTTCACCTTTTCATTAGGAAATCCATCAAACCGTACTGCCTCTGTCAAGAGATAATCTGCAACCAGAACCCCTATATGTTTTCGAATAGGTATCTCTCCTCTTTCCAAAAAAGAAAGGGCATATTTTATGTAAATTCCTTGTAAAACTACAATAGAAGTATCCATAGAACCATAAGCCAACCCTAGTGCTTCTCCTTTACGATTCCATACTGCAACTCCACTCGATTTCCGTAGTGTTGAATCTGTATTGACAATAAAGGATTCTTGTGGCATTGGAAAATCCCAAGTCTCTATTGCACTAATAGTTCCTTCATGCAGGGTATGTTGATGATTTTCTCCACTATTAAAAGTAAAAATGGCCTGATTAAGAGATGCCCCTTCGCTACTCCAAATCGTTTGGGATACTGCCTCAGGAATGGTTTTCGGATCTACTTTTAAGAAAGCATAACCTATCCAAGGGTCGTAATACAAAAACTTTGCATCTGTTTGCTGGCCATCAAAAAATGTAACTGTATAGGTACTAACAGTTACTGGACTATAGCTAAGTGTTAGTATATACCCTTTTTCTTTATTTGCTACTATACCATTTGCTAGCCAATTATTAGGAGGCGTATATGCCGTTAGTGAAGTCTGTACGTTAATTGCAACAATAGACTGTTTAGCATTTTGTATAGTGGTTGATTTATAATTGGTTTTTGCAAAAAGGCATGGAGATGTATAAAACAACCATATGATACATAATGGTATTTGAAAGAATCTTATTTTCATCTTTATTAATATTTAATAAATAAAATTACACTAAAATAGAAACTAAAACTATTTTATACTAAATAATTATCAACTATAGATTATTTATTTTGATAATAGGCAATAAAACAAGTACAAGAAATAATAATTCCAGCACCCAGCCATGTGGTAAAAGCTGGCCACTCATGAAAAAATAGATAACCAAATAAAATAGAGAATATAAGTTCTGTATATCTAAAAGGCGCTAAAGTAGAGGCATCTACTAATTGAAATGCTTTTAATAAAAAATATAAGATCAAATTGCTACCAATACCCAATATACTTAACACCAATAGTTGGTACAAGGTTGGTGTATGCCAGGTATAACCTGCTACTGGTAACATGCAAAAAGAGGCCATTAAATTAGAGAAAAAGAGCATAGAAAGGATTGCCTCATGCGCTACAAATTTTTTGTTAATAACATCTAATGATGCAAAAAAAATAGTTGATAGTATACAGCCCAAAACAGGCGTATTATACCCTATTACAGCAGGACGAAATACCAAGGACATGCCAATAAAAACACATAATGTAGCCAACCATATTGGCCACGCGACCCGTTCTTTAAGAAAAATTCTAGCTAAAATAAGTATAAAGATAGGATTGGTAAACCCTATTACAGTAACTGTACTCATCTCCACCTGGGTAAGGCCATAGCAATATAGCCCCATACCAATAGCCAAAAATGTACCACGGAAGAAGTGAAGCACCAAATATTTCGTCTTAAACGCATGGATTCCTTTATGATATATCATAATAGGTATCAAGAACAAGCTGCCAAATGCAAATCGAAAGAAACAGATCTGATAAGAGGTTAGCCCTACTGCTAAATATTTGGTAACCACATCATTTAAGCAACTTGAAAGCATACTAAAAAATAACCAAACTAATGATTGACAATAATTGTTTTGCTGTGGATGCATTGTCAATTTTAAAGATTTTTAAATATAGAATCTACAGATTGGTCTTGTAAAAAACGTTCCGCATCTAGTGCTGCCATGCAACCTGTTCCAGCAGCTGTTACGGCTTGTCTATATCGAATATCTTGAATATCTCCAGCTGCAAATACTCCAGAAATGTTGGTATGCGTTCTTCCTGGCGTTACCTGAATATATCCATGATCATCTACCGCTATGTAGGGTAAAAATGGAGCCGAATTTGGTTGATGACCGATAGCGACAAATATACCTGTAGCATCTATTACATCAAGTTGGTTGGATTTGACATGGATAACCTGTACGCCCTCTACAGTTTCTTGTCCTAAGATATCTTTAACTTCTGTATGAAACCATATTTGAATATTTTCTTTGCTACTGACACGGTTCTGCATAATATTTGAAGCGCGCATTTGACCTTTTCGCACAAGGAGATGTACTTTTTTACAAAGTTTAGATAGATACAATGATTCTTCAGCAGCCGTGTCTCCACCTCCCACTACTACAACAGTTTCATTTTTAAAAAAGAAGCCATCACAAACAGCACATGCAGAGACCCCTCTACCATAAAGTCTTTTTTCTGAGGGTAATCCCAACCATTTTGCAGATGCACCAGCAGCAATTATAATGGCTTGTGCTGTAACTTGTTGACCATTATCCAGTATCAATAAACGTGGGTAAACAGAAAAATCTACTTTAACTATAGTTCCCTCTTTAATAATTGTTCCAAATCGCTCTGCCTGAGCTTTGAAGTCTTCCATCATAGATGGACCTAGTACCCCATTTCTATATCCAGGATAATTTTCTACATCCCCCGTAATGGTTAATTGCCCACCTGGCTGTGGTCCTGTATATACCACAGGGTTTAAACCTGCTCGAGCAGCATAGATAGCAGCAGTATAACCAGCTGGTCCTCCTCCAATAATAATTAGTTGCGTAGGTTGAGTTAGCATAGTATAGTGTTAAAAATAAGATAAATGCTAAAATCTGTATAAAAATTTGGAGACAACTAAATAGGCTCTTTTGTAGTTTAAAACAAGCATCTGACGCTAGTTGTATTTTTACACCTATTTTCTTTCCCTATTTTCCTGCAAAATGCTGGTTTTATATTTATAGCTAACTAAAAAAAACTTTAACTTGCAAGTTTTATACGTTTATGCACACTATACATAAACGTATAAATTTTTTATAGCTAAAAATGAATGTTTTATAATTGATTACCTACCCTAGATAACATTTTAATGTTTCGTGACCAAGTGTTGCTTTTAATTTTTTAATAGCCTTTTCTTTTACTTGACGAACACGTTCTCGAGTTAACCCAAAACTAGCCCCTATTTCTTCTAGGGTTAATATTGGCGTATTATTAAGACCAAAATAAGAACATAATACATCACGTTCTCTAGGTGTAAGCACCATCAATGAGCGTTGAATTTCTCTACACAAAGAATCATTCATTAACTCACTATCTGGCTTTTTTTCTACATCATTTTCTAAAACGTCCAATAAACTATTTTCCTCCCCTTGAACAAAAGGGGCATCAATAGATATATGACGCCCTGCGACTTTTAAGGCATCTCTCACTTCCTCTGGATCTATTTCTAAAAACTCAGCAAGTTCTTCTACTGTTGGTTCTCTCTCATACTTTTGTTCCAATTTAGAGAAAGTTCTGGAAATTTTACTCAGAGAACCAATTCTATTTAATGGCAATCGAACAATCCTAGCTTGTTCAGCTAAAGCCTGTAATATAGACTGTCTAATCCACCAGACGGCATAAGAAATAAACTTAAATCCTCTTTTTTCATCAAATCGTTGAGCAGATTTAATTAAACCAAGATTACCCTCATTAATCAAATCACTTAAAGATAACCCTTGATTTTGGTATTGCTTAGCAACAGAAACAACAAAACGAAGGTTTGCTTTGGTTAACCTTTCAAAGGCTGCCCTATCTCCCATTCTAATTTTTTTGGAAAGCTCCACCTCTTCGTCTGGACTAAGTAAAGGAACTCTACCAATTTCTTGGAGATACCTATCTAATGACTGACTTTCACGATTTGTAATTTGCTTGCTTATCTTAAGTTGTCTCATATGTTTACCAGGTTAAACGAACATGCATAATTTATTTTTCCTATAGAATGGCTATAACCTACCCACCGGAGGCTGCTTTAGCAGCTTCTTTAGAAGGTAGTAAGGCTTTTCGTGATAACTTATATTTACTTGTTTTATAGTCTATATCAATAAGTTTTACTTGGAGTTCTTCTCCCACCTCTAATACCTGTTCTAAATCTTCAATTCTTTCATGACGAACTTCTGAAATATGCAATAATCCATCTTTACCAGGCATAAATTCTATAAATGCACCATACTTGAGCACCGCCTTCACTCTACCCGTATAGATTTCACCAACCACTGGTTTGGAAACAATAGCATTTACTCTACTAAGCGCTTTTTGTAGCGTATTTTGATTACCAGCAAATATTGTAACAATACCTACATTATTCTTTTCAACAATATCAATATCTGTACCTGTCTCTTTTTGAATTTCTTGAATAATTTTTCCTCCAGGGCCAATAATAGCCCCAATCATTTCTTTTTCTACTTCTATACTCATAATGCTTGGAGCATGTTCTTTACGTTGTAACCGAGGAACATCAATGGTCTCAACCATTTTCTGAAAAATATGTAACCGGCCCTCTTTTGCTTGCAATAAGGCTGTTTCCAATACCTCATAAGATATACCGGCAACTTTCATATCCATCTGACATGCTGTAATACCGTTACATGTGCCCGTTACTTTAAAATCCATATCTCCCACATGATCTTCTTCTCCCAAAATATCTGACAACACAGCAAATCTTCCTGTAACAGGATCTGTAATTAGCCCCATGGCAATACCTGCAACATGGGATTTAATAGGAATGCCAGCATCCATAAGTGCCAAAGAGCCAGCACAAACCGTTGCCATAGAAGAAGACCCATTGGACTCAAGAATATCAGAAACTAAACGTATAGTATATAAAATTTCTTCATCAGGAGGCAAAACGGATTTTAGTGCCCTCATGGCTAAATGTCCATGTCCAATTTCTCTACGAGAAGGTGCCCTATTCGGCTTAATTTCACCTGTAGAAAATCCAGGAAAATTATAATGAAGCATAAAGCGATTATACCCATCTTCTGTAACTCGATCAATGATTTGTTCATCAAATTTACTACCAAGGGTAACAGTAGTAAGTGATTGGGTTTCTTCCCTTGTAAAAAGGGCAGAACCATGGGCAGATGGGAGATAATCTACCTCAGATTCAATATGCCTAACTTGATCTAACTTACGACCATCTAAACGTATACCTTCATTCAATATCAGATCTCTAATAGCTTGATTTTGTATGTCAAGCAGAAACTCCCCTTGGTGCACAGAGGACACTTCTTCTTCTGCTAGGTTTGTAGAGAGCTGCGCACTATAATTTGTTTCTACAGCTAGAAAAGCTTCTTTTCTCAAACGCTTAGAAGGGATATTCTTTTTAGCTACTGCATACATGTCAGCATAAATAGCTTGGCGTAATGCAGGATCATACATTGCTTTCGTTAGTGTAGCAGTAGACTGTAAAGATCTTTTTTGCATACCAACAGCTTCCATAAACTCCCTTTGAACTTGACAATGCACTTTGATATGCTCATGTGCAAAGCGGATGGCTTCTACCATTTCAGATTCTTGTACTTCATTCATTTCCCCTTCAACCATGAGTACACCATCTTCTGTAGCAGCTACAATCATGTTGATGTCTGCTAACGGCATCAAACTAGATGAAGGATTAATGAGCCAATCACCATGTACACGTGCAACACGTACTTCAGAAATAGGACCATTAAAGGGAATATCAGAAACGGCTAAAGCAGACGAAGCAGCTAAAGCAGCAAGTGCATCTGGTGCAATGTCACTATCTGCAGATATAAGAGATATATTTACCTGAACCTCAATATTTAGACTATCGTCAAAAAGCGGACGAATGGCACGATCTACCAACCTAGCAACTAGTATTTCATGGTCTCCCAATCTACCTTCCCTCTTTAAAAACCCTCCAGGTATTTTACCTGAAGCAGCAAATTTTTCTTGGTAGTCTACGTAAAGAGGGAAAAAACTAAAACCTTCTTCTGGCCCCTCTTTTGCAACCACAGTTGCTAGAAGTATCGTATTGTTCATCCGAACAACAACCGAACCATCAGCCTGGGTAGCCAACTTCCCAGTTTCTATAGTAATAACCCTATTATCGGGTAATGTTATTGTTTTTGAAACTATTTTTCTGAGCATATAATATGATGAGCTTAATATAAAAAAGCGTTAATTCTCCTCAATTGGAGTAGGAAGTCATGAAATTCTAAAAGATTTCCCCATCATTTTTATGCATAGGAAAATCTTTGATCTTAAATAAAAAAGAAAACTAAAAATGAATTATTTTCTTAGCCCAAGGTTTGTAATAATATTCCTGTAACGATTGAGATCTTCTTCCTTAAGATAAGCAAGCATACGTTTGCGTTTGCCTACCAATTTTAAAAGTCCTAATTTTGCAGCATAATCTTTCTTTTTAACACTTAAATGTTCTGTCAAATGTTTAATTCTGTGTGTAAATAAAGAAATTTGAGATTCTGGTGAGCCACTATCTTTTTCAGATTGCTTGAATCCAAAAGTCTTAAAAAGATTTGTTTTATCTTGATTTGTTAACTTCATATTTTTTACTAAAAAACCTAGGCAAAGCCAGGGATAAAATTACCCCTAAACAAAATTACAAATAAAATTATCTAATGGCAAATATAAAAACTACACTAATTGCTAATACAATGATTTTGAACGAATTTTACAGAATCATTCTAAGGATTAAAGCATAAACTTAAGACACACACGATTACTATATTTTGGCAAAGTTGATGTAATGTTTATGTAACATGAATACCTTAGTAAATAAAAAACTTGCACCTAGTATTCATACAAGAGATATTCAAATTCCACATCTATTTTTTCAGCTATTTTTTGAGATGCATCTGGACCTATTTCCTTTGTATAACTATCTTGGTATAATGCATCCAAGTTAGCGTCATCTAGGGTTTCAATTTTTATAATTTTACCGCCAAATAGTCTGAGTGAAAAAGCATCCATCCATGTTAACGTTTCTGCTGTATTTGACGGATTACACCAACATACTTCTTCTAATGGAAGCTTATTAAAGTATGCTAATAGATCTTTATACTTAAACGTAGCTATTGGACGATCTAACTGAAAGAAAGGGTAATTTTTTTTACTAGGAACAATAAGTTGAATAGATTCAATATCATATTCTTTTTTAGATGAAATTTTATTAAAAATAACATTTTCTACTAGACATAGGGTAGAAATATCATGCCCATAAAACTCGTGTCCAGTAGTATCTTGTGATGCATCTTCTGATTCGTCCATAAGTAAATTTTTTAAAAACGCTGACATGGGCATAACCTCTACGAGTTTATCATCCTTATAAGGAACAAGTAAGCCTTTTTTCACACCATCTATGATCACTTTAGAAATTTCCTTATCTCGCATAAAGCATGGCCTATTCTGTTTTTCATCTAGATAGATTTCTCTCCAAACCTTTTTCTTATAGAGGACATAAGCCCTTGGTATAGCACTTGTTGCATTTTTACTGTAAGATTCTAATAAAGCATCTTCTCCTCCATTTGGTAACACACTTTCTTCCTTATTTGACAATTCATCTTCTGCTCCATAAGAAGCATCGAACGAAAATGATAGACAAATACTTAATATAAAAAGAAGATTCCTAAGGGACATAATTATACATTTAATTCAGTGGAATGTTAAAGAAAGACCTGTTACTAGTTATTTCAACTTCATTTTTAAAGTTTGTTCTTGCTATTTTTTTTATTTCAATCAATAAGCGATCACCTGGCTTCGCTAAAGACGAAATTTTACGTAAATCAGCTACTTCTCCCTTTACTTCTATCTTTTCTACAGGACGACTACCACGAGCTAATGTCACGACCCACTCGAATATTTTATATCTAGCATCCTTAGGGAGAAACTCTTGAAAATATTTATCAGGAATCACTTTAGCTTCTAACTTTCTAGGGCCAGGTGCCGGTACGCCAAGCTTCATATCAATGGATTTATTCATACTTGTAATACAGACTACTGGGTCTGGAATATCCTTTACTAGAAAAGATTCTGTCCCTATTAGACAGTCTCCATTATATACACTTAGTTTAACTTCTTTATTTTTAGGAATTATAGTAACAACTCCTTTCTTATTACCAAGTATTATTTCACCACCATATGCAGTGAAACGAGGCTTGTAAGCAATGCCTAGGGATGGAACTTGAATATCTAAATCATTACCACAATTTCGATATAAGGCTTGTACAGCAGCTGATTTAATCTGAATAACGGGTTGTGCTACTAGATATTCTATATTTTCTGTAATAATGGACTCTTGACCTCCGGTAGACTTTAATTTAATCTCAGCCTTGAAGGTTTTTTTTGCAAATCCATCATTATTATATGCTCCAGGGGTAGTTGTAAATGCAATTTTTCCGACTCCATCTTCAACCCTAATAGGCTTGCCATCCACAAACATATCTGGAGAAACTGCAGAGGAAGAAGCTGCCAAAATCAAATCGGCTTCATATTTACTTCCAGCTGCAACAATATGAGACTTTGTATTGGCTAGTAACTTAAGTGTGTCAAATTTAACATCAGAGGATCCTATACTACTACCCAATATATTAATAGAATCTGTTTCTGCAGTGACAACTTCAGACGCAAACTGACTTAATGTTGCTAGGGCTGTACCAAGAGGGATATGGTCAAAATTCAATGTAACAAAATCTTTACCAGATTGATTTGGATCATGACTAAAGAAATCATGGTCTTTTGCATCAAAAGCAATAGAGGGATATTTTTTTTTTGTTACAAAAGAGACTTGTTCTATATATTTATTTAATCTGTTTTTTAAAACACTCCCTTCTCCATTATTGATCATAAGATGGGCTACTTGAGCATCACTTTTTAACCCTTTTGGCAATTTAGTTGTAGCATCTATACCACCTTCTAAATCTATTAATTGGTTCTTTAGTCCATCTATATATTGGACGAGCTCTAAAGTATGGTTATGTATGTCTAATACTTGGTCAAATACTTGGACATCTCCTAAACGGTTACCCATATCACTCACCATCCGTTTCAGGGAAGTAATGGCATCTTTATTATGTTGCAATTGTAAATTCCTACTTTTATCAATGCTTATAGATAATAAGATAAATTTATCCAATACACTAGAACTGACTTGTAGGGCTAACATCGCTGTTAATACCAGATACATCATCCCTATCATTTTCTGCCTAGAACTTAACCTTTCTCCTGCCATTAATGTTAATAATTAATTATGTATTATGCTAAAGTATTTTGCTTGACATGTTAACCTCTAAAAGCAGTTAGTGTTTTCGCATAAATTTCATTAAGAGAAGTTACTTTTTGATTCAGCAAAGCCAATTCTTTCTTAAAATTCACAACCTCATTGCCCGCAATTTCCATTTCTGAAAGTACATTTTTTAGATGCTCATGCAAGAGGTTAGAACTACTAGTCTGTTCTTCCATACTATGGAGTTTTCTTTTGTAAAGCCCATTCATAGTAGCCAACATGTTATTCATTTCTTCTATTTGATTGGCATAATTTACCAATCCATCTTTGGAAGCTATTTTGTTAAATCCATGAAGCATGCTGTTAATCGAATCACTTACGTTAGCAACGTCCCCGATGACTTGTGTTGCCTGCCCTACATTTCTGATATAGTTTTCTGTCACTTCACCAAGTTGTGCAAAAGATGGTATTGCTGCAACATTATCTGAAAAACCACGAATAGAATTTGCTAAGTTTTCCAGCAAAGTAGTATCTATTTTTACTTGTTCCAAGCATTCGTTCAATTTTTGAGCCATCCCCGGTGTGGGGACTTCATTACGACGCGGAGTATCACCCCTATAGTTAGTGGAAAGTTCGGGATATACACGCGTCCAATCTACTTCTGGATGTTTAGGTTCAAAGCTACTTAAAACAAAAATCAATGCTTCTGTAGAGAGCCCAACCCCCAGCATTAATGACCCTCCAGGTAAATTCAACAGCTTGAACATAGCCCCTATAATTACAATGGCTGCACCAATATTGTATACAAATGGCATGATAGAGGTATAAAACCTATCTCTAAAACTACTAAAATTATTGTTCATTATTGTGAATTTAAGTTATAATATATTTTTATTGTCTGTTTATTACATAACTGGCATAACGCACCTAAAGCCAATAAATGAACGGGACTTATCCTTGTGTTCACAATCAAAAACACCTGTCTGTAAAAAATAAGAAATATCTTTCCAAGAGCCCCCTTTAATTACTTTAGCAACGCCGTCTTCCCTATACACTGGATTAATCGAGCAGCTTTTTTGTGCAAGTAAAGGGGTATAGTCATCTTCACACCATTCTGCAATATTTCCAGCCATATCATACAGTCCATAGCTATTGGGAGGAAAGGCTTTCACCGGCGAAGTGTATGTGTAACCACATTCCGCAAAATTCCCTTTCGTCGCCTGAAAGTTAGCTAGTAATTTACCTTGTTCATCCCTTACAAAGGGGCCTCCCCATGGATATTGCGCATGTTCTTGACCTCCTTTTGCCGCATACTCCCACTCGGCTGCTGTGGGAAGCCTAAAACTAGGACTAAGAGGTAGTCCTTTCTTTTTTAAATATTCATTTTTATAGATCGAACGCACTTTTGCATATTCTTTAGCAGCTTCCCAAGTAATGCCCACAACTGGATAATTGTCAAAAATGGGATTGTCATAATAGTTTTCAGTAAGTTCATCTCCCATAAACCTAGATCCAAAATCTTTTTTCCACACATTTTTATCAGGCATCAACTTTTCATCGATATAGGTTTCATCTAGTCCATATAGTTCTGGATTAGAACGAACAATAGATATAAATTCTCGATATTGTGCATTTGTAATTGCGGTCTCATCCATATAGAATTGAGTAATTGTCTTGCGTTGTATAATATTGGTTCGTTCAATAACGCCTTGATTAACTCCCCCACCCATTAAAAAAGTGCCACTTGGAACCAAAACCATGCCAGCTGGCGCATCATTTTTCCATCCTTTTTTGTTACTACGACCAAGAATTTCTCCATTTTGATTGGGGTGTACTGTACCAAATCCACTTACAATTAAGTAAACTAAAGTCGATAAAAATAGCCTCGATGAACCGTGCCTAGCAAACCTAATTATAATTGAGAGGGATGATCTAAAATATTTAAAACTAAAAAGCATAAGAGGGTATATATTACAAATAATTTTTATATAACATTGTTTGCATAATAATACATAATAATAAAAAAGTAATAACTTTTTTTATTTTCTATAAAAAAACTAGAAAGCTACAAACAGATACCATTTAAGGAACCATCCCACATCCGCATAATTAGGGCAATATATGCTTTTTTGATATTACTAACAATATCACCTAACCATGAATCCACGTAATGTTTCTATTTTCTACAGAATAGCGAAATAGTACTTAGTACTATGGGAAAATTTGCCCTAAACTGCAGAAATGCGCAACAACTAATGGTTAAGTTTACTTACAACCTGAGCTTGTTGATTCTGTTTAGACTGGCTTGGTCTATAACTATAGTCAAAATCATGTGGTGCGGATGCATAATAGGCTGTTATTTCAGCAGATAATGGGGCGTTACTGGACGCATCAAAACCGTAGCAATCCTCAAAATACTTTTTCCAAGTATAATTATCTGGGTTGGGCAAAGCATTGATACCTGTATCTTCAATACCATGTATAACATAATCAACCCATTTAAGTTTTTTAGCACCATCTGCATACTCACGCCAATCTCCCGTTACGGATTTCTCATATAATTTTTTGCTGAATTCTTTTAATGATATACCCATCTTTTTGGCTATTTTTCCCCCTAAACGTTCCCAAATTTCTTTAAGCATTTTACAGTCTTCTTCCAGCACTGGTAGATTTCGGGAATCAAAAAAGTAATTCATAGAAGGATGGTGATGCAATATCTCAGCATCCGGACAAGCATAAGATTTAGTAGCTAATGTAGCAATAATAGCAGCCATAGAACCCGCATACTGCTTTACCACTACATAGATAGGTGCTTTGCTAGCATGCATGGCTTGTAAAATATGGTATCCTGCTTCAACAGAGCCGCCGGGCGATGCTCCAATTATTATAAATATAGGGCTGCTGCTATCTTTGTTATTAAAATATTGAATTTGGTCTACAATGTGATTGGCACTCCAAGGCATGATGCTGCCATTTAACGGTATACATCTATCAGAAACAACTAAAATATTATCTGCTTTGCGAAGTGGCTCTTTAAGGTAAACAGGCTTTTTGTGCGTATACTTTTCCCGATCTACTGCTGTTTGTAGAGCATGAATTTCTGCTTGTAGTCTGTTTCTTTGTTCTTGTAATAGTTGGGTATGACTTCGTTCTAAATTTGCTTTCATTTCTAGTTCAGCGATTTGAACATGATGTACCTTCATCTGCTTTGTGAACTTAACCTGTTCAAGTTCCATTTCAACGACAAGTCTTTCTTTTTCCATATGTAGCAACCGCATGGCCTTGTCATGCTCCTCACGGACCTTTTCGTCCTCTACATCTTTAAGCAGACGTGCATGTTCTCTTTCAAGACGAAGTCGTTCAATCTTATCAACAATACCTGAAAGTTGTTTTTCTAAACGAGCTCTACGAAGCGCATTTTCAGCTTCCAGTTCAGCACGCATATCTACATCATTATTATTTATACCATTTGATGTAGATACATTGGAAGATGTTTCGTTATTATCCTCAATCTTTTTTGCCATAGTTATATTATGGCTAGCAGCTACTACTAGGCAAGAGAACAGTAACTTATGTTTGTAGTTAAAATATATCATTGGATTAAATGCGTTTATTATATAGCCAACAAAAAGACATAGGACAAATATACCACAATTAGATTGAAGAAGCCAATTTCAATATATAAATCTAGAAAAAGAACTATTATTCGGTATAATATGCTTTTTTTGCTTACTATAGATAAGTAATTTTAGAAGTATAAAACTTTCATTCAGATATGACTGCTATGGTTATTGTTATTTACGCCACGTTTATCTTAATTTTATTATTGCTTGGTTTTTTTATTGGATGGATAATAGCAAAAATTCTGCATAAGGGATCGACTACACTGTTAACAAACAGCATTACTCATTTAGAAAAAGAGTTAGAAGAAACTAAAAAAGAAGCTAAATTATATCAAGACAAATACCTTGACTTAAACAAAGAACTAGCTATTTCTTTAGCAGAGCATAAACATTTGGAGGGAAAAATAGCTGAGCAGGGACATTCTTTGAATCATATTCAAACACAATTGTCTGTTCATTTTAAAAATTTAGCCAATGAACTTTTGGAGGAGAAAAGTCGTAAGCTTACGGACCATAGTCAGCTCCAAATAGAACGTCTCCTAATGCCGTTGGGGGAAAAAATCAGTGCTTTTGAAAAGCAAGTAGCACACGCTAACCAACAAAGTTTAGAAAGGAATGTAGCATTACGCACAGAACTACAACAATTACACAGCCTTAATGTAAAAATTACCCAAGAAGCTGAAAATTTAACTAAAGCACTTAAAGGAGATTCTAAATTGCAAGGTGGATGGGGTGAGTTTATTTTAGAAAAAATATTAGAAAGATCTGGCTTGGTAAAAAACAGGGAATATACAGTCCAACCATCCATTACAATAGCAGAAGGCCAAAGGCTTCAACCAGACATAATTGTAAATTTACCAAAAGATAAAAATATTATCATAGACTCAAAAGTATCTCTAATACACTATGAACAATTTTTTAATACAGAAAATGAACTTCAACGCAGCAGTTATCTCAAGCAATATGTTCAATCTATTAAGCGCCATATTAAAACCCTAAGTGAAAAAAACTATCAGTCCATTTATAATATTCAAGGATTAGACTTTATTTTAATGTTTGTACCGATTGAACCAGCATTTTCATTAGCCATGCAAGAAGATTTTACGCTTTTTAATGAGGCCTATGAGCGAAATGTTATTATAGTATCCCCTTCAAATCTTATTACAACCTTGCGTACTATTGCAAATTTATGGCGTCAAGAATATCAAAATCAAAATGCTATAGAAATTGCAGCACAAGGAGGAGCTCTATATGACAAATTTGTTGGATTTGTAGAAGATCTTAAAAATATAGGTCGTCAATTAGATCTAACGCAAAAGTGTTATTCAGAAGCAACTAAGAAGCTCTATGATGGAAAAGGGAACCTCGTATCTAGAGCACAAAAGATGAGAACATTGGGCGCCCGTACAAGTAAGATCTTAGATGCACAACTAATAGATAAGGCTTCTCAAGAATAAGCATGCATGACATGCATTCAGCTAATGAAAGCCATTTTTTGTTTTTAATTTTTCTCCTAACGCAGCTCTCCTATACCAATTTTTTTTAAATTTTTCATTATGACATTTCCCTCTTATAATGACTATATTTTCTGCATTTCTATTTTGGGCGCCATGTGTCCAGTTAAAAGAACCTGTAATCACACACGAATCATCAATAATCATAATTTTATTGTGCGCAAGTCCAATGGTTTTATCAACTATAACAGGAATGCCATGTTCTAATATAAAGTTTATTTGGCTGCCCTTTGTAGTTGGGGCATTCTTGTCTACTAATAATTGAACGTTTACTTTTTTTAGGTGTGCTTGTATCAGCGCGTCCACAATTTTTTTAGAAGTGATAACGTATGCTTGCACAAAAATCATTTTTTTTGCAGACAGAATATTATGTATAATTATATTCAAACAAGGGTCATCGGGTGTAAAATGGACTTCTACTTTTACATCTACATCTGAACTAAAATCAGATTGATGCAATGTACTACAAGATGAATAATTGACTATTACACTAACAATTCCGATGATAATACTGCCTATAAGTTGGAAATACACCTTAGAAGTATATGACCGCATTGTTGATTTAGATTTTCTTCCCATTAATATTATATTATATACATATAATAAGCATATATGCAATAAACAACCGCCCACATTCATTACACATTCTGTGCGGTTCTGAGGTGTTTATGCAGTACTCATAGCCATTAAATTGTTATCGCCTCAAAAACATTATGCAAATCTATAAATAGCTAACTGATGTTACTTAATCGTTTAATGTTTTAAACATTTTATATGCTTTACAAAACAGTTTTTTTTATCAAGTTTATCTCATTTCATAGAAGGACAATATTATGTGTACACAATCTGAGTTAAAATCACAAATTTAATGTAAGTTCTTTTAAGAAAGAACAGATCACAATAAGTGGAATTTAGAAAAAAAACAGTAAATTAGAAAAAATGTACTCCTAAAATTTTTAAAGTGTGGGAGTAAGGTAATGTATATAATTCTTTTGTATGCATTATTTTTTGATTTTAAAATAATGGTGAAGGTTTGCTGTATATTTTTCCTTATTGAAGGGAAATATATTGTCAAAGAGAATAGCTGTTCGGTGGTAATACAATTATTAACTTACGAAATCTGAGTAAAATGCCTTGTGGTAGAAAAAGAAAAAGACAAAAGGTAGCTACACATAAGCGTAAAAAACGCCTTAGGTTGAATAGACATAAAAAGAAAAATAGATAGCACTAAGTGAAAAAGATATTATTATCTGTTTTGCTTGATTATTTATAATGCCTAGATACGCTACTAATTGCTTTCTGTTTTTAGGTTTCTGTAAAAACATAAACAAAGAATGAACGCGTGGGTAACGAATTAGTGATTAATAGTATAAATGATGATTGCAGGATAGCATTGCTTAAAGATGGAAATCTATTTGAATACCACGTAGAAAAAGAAGATAATAGATTTACAGTAGGTGACATTTATCTGGGCATTATTAAAAAAATAGTCCCCAGTTTAAATGCTTGTTTTGTGGATGTAGGGTATCATAAAGATGCTTTTTTGCATTATTTGGACCTAGGACCACAGTTCAATTCTCTACAAAAAGCTATTAAAATTGTCAGAGAGCGACACGGGAATGTAGACAGTCTCGCAAATTTTTCGATTGAGCCCATTATAGATAAACTGGGTAAGGTTGGAGATGTCCTTATGAAAGGACAAGAGGTATTGGTTCAAATAGTAAAAGAGCCGATATCTAATAAAGGACCACGCATCTCTTCGGAATTAGCTTTCCCTGGTCGCTATATGATACTAATACCTTTTGTGGATACAATTAGTATTTCCAAAAAGATTACGAATCCTGAGGAACGCGATCGATTGCATCGCCTAATTGCTTCAATAAAAGAGAAAAACTTTGGCATAATTGTCCGTACAGTGGCGAAAGGTATCGATGTTGCTACGCTAGATAGGGATCTTAAAGACCTTGTTGATAAGTGGAAAAAAGGGATGAAACAGCTTGCAACTATCTTTCCTGGCGAAAAAGTTATAGGAGAAGTAAATAGAACCTATACTATTCTTCGGGACATGCTTAATGAGTCTTTCGATAGCATTATAGTGGATGATAAATCGCTTTATGCTGAAGTCAAACAGTACATACATACCATTGCACCTGAGAAAGAAAAGATTCTTAAACTGCACCAAAGTAGGTTTAAACTCTTTGAACAGTTAGGTATAGAAAAACAGTTGAAAACATTATTTGGTCAAACAGTTGGCATAGACGGGGGAGGGTATCTAATTATAGAACATACCGAAGCCATGCATGTCATTGACGTAAATAGTGGAAATAGAGCTTTAGATGAGGAAGGACAAGGAAAGACTGCCTTAAATGCAAACTTGGCTGCTGCTAAAGAGATTGCTAGACAGTTACGTTTACGTGATATGGGAGGCATTATTGTAATTGACTTCATAGATCTTAAAGATGTTGAAGATCGTAAGCTCCTTTATCAAAAGGTGAAGGAATTTATGAAAGAAGATCGTGCTAAAGCTTCTGTCTTACCATTGTCAAAATTTGGAGTAATGCAAATCACAAGACAAAGGGTAAGGCCAGAAATGAATGTAGTTACGAGAGAACTTTGTCCTTCTTGTAATGGAACTGGAAAGATAGATGCTTCTTTGTTGGTATCAGAAAGAATTGAATCAGATTTATCTCTTATCTTAATGAACCAAAATGAGAAAAATATAAAGCTCTTATTGCATCCTTATCTTTATGCCTATTTTACACAAAATTGGTTATCTAAACGCCTCAAATGGTTTCTGAAATATGGGAAATGGGTTACACTAGTGAAGGACTCTTCAATGGCCATAACGGATTACAAGTTTTTAGATAAAAATCAAGAGGAAATAGAACTTCGGTAATATTTTTTGGAATGCTAATCCTGTATGCAGGCTTGTCTGAATTAAAAAGGCAAGCCTGTTTTTTATTAACAGCCAATAAAATATATAAACACAAACAAGATATCCTCCTTCTGAGAAGAAAGGGGTTTCTTTCTTGCTTTTTTACCCCCTAAAAAAGAGATTTTTGTTAGTAGACGATTTACAGTAAGGAAGTTTTATGAACAGATATTAGCAATACTATATTCATAAAAAATATTTGAAGACCGATTATATTTCATTTAACGGATTCATTGCTAAAATATTTTCTTTAGTAGGCCACTTTTCACCATACCAAACAAAATCTTCTAACTTCATTTGTTCTTCTTTTATTTTCTCTGCTGGATAAAACACGCCATTAGGTTTTGGCTTAAATTCCATCCGTTCTAATTGATTTTCTTTTATAGTGATTTCCATGAGATTACACTTCATATGATTCATGCCTACCAGCTCATTATTTTCCGCAAGAATAAAATAGAGACTTTCACCATTACCCTCTACGGACATTTTTTCGATGGCTCCTTTCTGGAAATCTGCAGTCATCTTATGACCTTTTACTTGATTGTAGTTACCCACAGGATCAGCAGATGCCATAAATAAATTTTTATTTACAAACATTTTAACTTGTTCATCTTCTAATATAGCTAGATGTACATCTTCCCCTGTAATTTGATAATTCCCACACCAAACGACGGGTTTATTTTGTAAGCGAATGGTATTATCACTCGAATTATAAACAGCACCATCCGCAATGCCTTGTATAAGCTCTTGATAGAGCCTAACATTATTTAATGCATGAATTTCATGAATGGGATTATGCTTTTCTTTTATATTTTCTTTTTCTAAAACAATAAACGTATCTGCACGAAGATATATCAGCTCATCATTAATCGTACTTGTTAGTAAAGGCTGTCCAGTAATTTCTGTTTTCTTGTCTTTTGCAGAATAAGTAGCTTTTTCTCCAGTGATTACCATATTGTGTACTTTACTACGAAGTGACACATGTCCTGTAGCAACACAATCTTTTGCATCAAATAGCTCTAAACGATCTGCAAAAAGAGAAAGATCCTTAATATCTAGCGTCCCCTGGTTAAACAAAAGGTATTTTTTAGCTATTTGATAGATTCCTCCATGAGCTGTTGTCAACATACCTTGTTCTGCAGTAATTTTCGTAGGTCCTGAAAAAGAAGCAGTTTCTGTTGTGGTATGGTAACTCAGTTGATTGGAATATACTACGTACCTAGGATCTGAAAGGACAACCTCTCCTAAAAAAGTGGCTGTATGGGTTATTCCGTTATACATTCCATTTGTGCTGGTTAAAATCATTTCGTTTTGCAATAATTTAACACCATTCGAAAAGCTGCTTTGCTTTTTCTCCATATCATAGACCAATTGTTGTGTATAACAAGTAACATTTTCAGATTCAAACATCACATTATCCTGCAAAGTAGCCAGCTTTGTTTCTGAATAGTAAGTTAGTCGGTCTGCTTTTATAAGACGGCCCTGTTTATCTACCATTTGGACATTCCCTTGAGCTTCTATTAAGTCTTCATCATCATATTTATAAACCTTATCTGCGGATAATACAATGCCAGTTTGATGAAAAGTAAAACGCACATTGCCCTCTAATCGTTTACAAGGCTTATTATTTAACAAATCGGCTTCTAAAGATTGGGCTGTATAAGTAACAGATTTTTCATCAGCGGATACTGCAAAATGCAGACTTATTAAAAATAGTGAAAGAAAAATGAAGTAGATTGTTTTTTTGGACATCTTATTGTATACGTATTTTAAACACAAATAGATCACTGCTGGCTAAATATAAAAAAAAGCAAGATAATCACCTATAGCATCAATATAACCGCAAGAAAAATTCCTCTTGTACAGAAAGGGAACACCCATGAACCCCCACTTTTAATGATTTCAAAATATTAATTATAGGTAACAAATAATAGGAAAATAAACAAAATTTAATTACACTTATACATAGGGAATAATGACACATATGCACATGTCTAGTGCTTTAATCTGGTTGTTATAGTATTTAAATGCACAAAAAATATATTTATATGAAAAAAAATAAAACAAAAAGTCTATTGCTTAATATAGCTATCTTTCTATTTACCTTAACTATATCGGCTATGGATGGGTGCAATGGAACCAAACATACCTATGTCTTCACAAGACAGCAAAGTGGAAATACTCAACATAACAAAAAGACAGAAAAGACAGGTAATGGTTATCATAATAATGATGCAGAAACTGTGAAAAAGGAATCTGAAGAAAATCAAAAGCCTATAAGAAATTCTAATACACCACCTATAGGATCTACATCTGCAAGCCCCCTCCATCAAAAACAAGATTTCTCTACATTAATTTCAGCATATGAAAACCACGTTAATAGTACAAAAGAATGCTTAACAGAGTCCGAAAGAATGTTAAAAACAATTCCTGATGAGAATAAATTGAATGATTTTTTATCTACTTTAAACGCAGCGAAAACTACTCAAAACAGCTTGACCGATAAAGCTAAAGAAATTACAGATGAGGATGCTAATACGATTCAAACCTTATTAACAAATGCTCAGAATAATCTAAAATCTGCAGAAAAGAACTATACGCAAGCGAAACAAGCCGTAGAGGACAAAAAAAATATTGATAATAAAGAGTTTTTGAAAAACCAAGCACAACAAAAGCAAGAAACAGGTGATCTCTTAACAGAATCAAAAAGAATGTTAGATGAAGTGAAGAAAATTGAGAAAATGCCCAATGGAAGTGAGCAACTAAAACGAAAATTAGCCGAATGGGATGCAAACAACAATGGTATTTTGAATAACTTTTTATCTCGTTTAAATGCCGCGAAAGATACTCAAAAAAACCTGACTAATCATACTATTCAAGGTTATTTAGACCAAGCAGAAAAGAACTATAAGGAAGCGAAAGCATTAATTGATAATAAAAGAGCGGCTTCTCCAGGCAAGAAAAAAAATAGAACCCAGTAATAGCATTGAGATGTTATTGGTTAAAATTTGATCTAACACCACATAATTTTGCCAATTAAGCCTCTCCTTATCCAATGTTTTCTCGTTAACGTCAGTACGGATGTAATTTCGAACTGACGTTACACTTCAGCAATACCTGTATGGAATTTTTTTATACAAATCTTATTTTTGATACCTTTATATCAAGACAGAAATATAAATAGAAGGATAAATAATTATCATTTTCTTTATTATCAATGTAAAATATGTTAAATTTATCCAATTAGGATTATTTCTAATGGCGGAATATGGCATCAAAGATCACTTTAGGACTACGTTAGACATAATTTTACAATTAGGAAACAAACTTAATGTACATAACCCACTTGTATAATAGACTTCTTTCGAAGCTAATTTTTAGACGTGTATTTGAGGACTATAATGAAATGGAATTACAGAAAGAAGTCTAATGAGCAGGAAAATTAAGACATATTTTGCGTAAAAATTTATTCAAAGCCATGCATCAACTTAGTGAACAAGAAATTATTAGAACCCAGAAAAAAGCAGCAATAGAAGCAATGGGTATTCTTCCATATCCAGCTTCTGTTAATGCCATTAATGTAAAGGCTTCAACAATCCTTGCAAATTATAAGGAAGAAAATAAAGAAGATTATAGCCATGTAATATTGGCCGGTCGTATTATGAGCCGGAGAATTATGGGAGCAGCTTCGTTTGTAGAACTACAAGATGCAACAGGGCGTATTCAGCTTTATGTGCAACGGGATGCCATTGCTCCAGATGAAGATAAAAGCTATTACAATGTTTTTTTTAAAAAATTACTGGATATAGGTGATATCATTGAGGTACAAGGATTTGTTTTCACTACTCAAGTAGGTGCTATTGCAGTACATGTTACCCATCTTCGATTATTAACTAAGGCATTAACACCATTACCTATTGTTAAAGAAGCAGTTACGAAAGAAGGCATACAGACCTATGATGCTTTTACAGATTCAGAACAACGGTATCGTCAACGATACGTTGATTTAATTGTCAATCCAGATGTTCGTAAAGTATTTGAACAAAGAACAAAATTGATTGATACCATTAAGTATACTTTAAACCAACAGGGTTATTTAGAGGTAGAGACACCTATTCTGCAGCCAATCTATGGGGGGGCATCGGCACGACCATTTAAGACACATCACAATGCATTAGATATACCACTCTATTTGCGTATTTCTAATGAGCTTTACCTAAAGCGATTGATTATTGGTGGATATGATGGGGTGTATGAATTTGCTAAAGATTTTAGGAATGAGGGAATGTCGCGTTTTCATAATCCAGAATTTACACAAGTAGAGCTTTATGTAGCCTACAAGGATTACATCTGGATGATGGACTTTATGGAACAGTTGATTGAAACAGTAGCGCTGGCTTTGCATGGTACAACAACGATCCAAGTTGGTGCCCATACCATTAACTTTCAGAGACCATGGAAACGTTTTACCATGTTTGAAGCCATTCAACATTTTACAGGCCATGATGTAAGCAATATGGATGAACAAGCATTACGAACGATAGCACACCAGCTTCACATCTCTTTAGAGGACAACATCGCAAAAGGGAAAATTATAGATGAAATTTTTGGGGAAAAGTGTGAACCATATCTTATTCAACCTACTTTTATAACAGACTATCCGGTTGAAATGTCTCCTTTAGCCAAACGACATAGGGATAATCCAAGTTTAACAGAGCGGTTTGAGGTTATATGCAATGGGAAAGAAATATGCAATGCTTTTTCTGAACTAAATGATCCAATAGATCAGCAACAAAGGCTGGAAGAGCAACGTTCTTTGGGAGAACGAGGGGACGAAGAAGCTATGGTAGTAGATCATGACTTTTTGAAGGCTTTGCGTTATGGCATGCCACCGACGGTAGGGGTTGGCATAGGGATAGATCGTTTAACTATGATTATGACCAATGTACATTCTATTCAAGATGTTATTTTCTTTCCACAAATGAGGCCTGAGCATCAATAGTTATAAGTTTGTAATTTTTCCGATAGCACATGGGATATAGATTATTGCAAAAAGATTCTTTTTACAGGAGATTGGACTTTGGATTTGGGGAAATGTAGCTATCCAGGAACCTTGTGTTGGAGTTGAAAAAAACGATTAGTGCAAATGTGCTACTAAAGCTTTACTGTATAATTTTATAGCTGACTTATAATTCAGCTATAAAAATACTTTTTTTATACAGAACATAGGGCACTTGGGTAGTTTCTATAACTATAGTGTGTTCTTTATTATGTTGTTATGTGGAAATATCACAGAATAACTCAGAGAGGGTTACCGTTTATATAATCAAAATATGCGGAAAACCATTACCGTCAGAGATTATTCGAGATTCACTCCGATCAGCATGCCATACATTAGAATTAGCAGTTGTATCTGTATTATTAACATATATGTACACATCTGAATTATTAACCATTGATATACCCTTACTTTTAGTATTACTACGGAAAAAACTGAAACAGCTCAAGCGACTCAAAATAGATACTGCTGATTCTGAAGAAACTTCTTCATTTTTCCCTTCCGATTCCGAATCTATTGAACTGACTCCTTCACTTACTATTAAACAGGTATTATTATTATCTCCTTTCTTCATGCCCTGCATATCTGCCAAACTCCCTGTACAGCTAGTACCATGTACTAAAATTATTGGTGGTGGTACAAATATATGATGGAATAAGTATTTGATCTTGAGTGTATTTTATATCGTTTAATAAGAAGTGGTTAATTTTTTTTAAGCAAACACATTACAGAAAGCTATTCTGAATGCCTCACTAACATAGATATAGTAAATAATGGCTTTAACAAAGACAAAAAATAGAATTATTTATGCAAAAAAATCAATACAATATTCATTATCAAAACAAAAATATAAAATCTAGTTTGAGTAATTTAGTATCATATATTTGTACCACCACCAAATTATTATGGAACATAAAAGACGCTTAACATGCTTCAAAGAAGTATAAAATTTGAATTTAATCATAATGAATTATATTTAAGTCTGCTATACACACAAACCTATTCGATTTCAAGAATAAAAACATACATAATACTAAAAATTCTACCTAGTAACTAGGTTCACCTTATGAAGGTAATATATAAAATTTCATAAAAAAATACAATTTTGTGTATGTATTACACATTTTCTTAAAAAATGTGTATATAATTATAGATGTCAATACTTGCGCACTTTTCGTTGAAATTATAGCATTATTACAATTCTACTATAGACTGTATATATGCATATATTTTTGTGATATCATCTGGAGCAAACCATGCAATACTTTTATCTTTTTGGAACCATGTTATCTGCTTTTTAGCATATTTTTTTGTATTAATTTTTATTTGATTTATAGATTCATCTAATCTAGACACTCCATCTATGTAGTCAAATAACTCCTTATAGCCCAGCGTTTGCAAGGCATTTAGTTCTTTATAGGGATGGAGCTTTTCTACCTCTTGCAATAGACCTTGCTGCATCATTATATCCACACGCAGTTCAATTCTTTCATATAGTAGATGTTTTTCTTGAGTGATGCCTATTGGAATAACGTTAAATGTCTTTATTACACTTGGCAGCTGTTTACGTAATGTTGAGTAGGGAACCCCTGTACTCAAACATATTTCTAAAGCCCTAATGATTCTTTTAGGATTTTTTAGATCTACTATATGATAGTAATCTGGATCTTTTTGTGCGAGCATTTCAGTAAGATAATGAAGCCCACGTTCCTTAAAATTAAGGTTTAACATGGCACGCAAATTGGGTGCTACAGGAGGGAAATCTGCTAGTCCTTCACATAACGCTTTTATATAAAGACCTGATCCTCCAATAAGTATGGCTATATCGTGATCTATAAAAAGGCTGGTTAACTTTTGTCGTGCTTCTTTAGCAAACTTGCCTGCAGTATATAATTCTTGAACGGGTAAAAAAGATAAAAAATGGTGAGGAATACCACGCATTTCTTCTTTAGTAGGTTGTGCAGTTCCAATAGCCATGTCATAGTAAAACTGTCTCGAGTCAGCAGATAGTATTTCACATTGTAAATATTCAGCTAATTGGATAGACAGTGCTGTTTTACCTACAGCTGTTGGCCCCACTATAACAACCAAATGCTTGGGAATTAACTCCATTTTTGCACCAAATTATTACTATAGAAACAGTTTTTTTCATTTGACACAATCAATTTAATAGATCTGTTCATAAAACCTACCATTCCTGTAGAGCATCACAATGCCTAAAATCTATTATCCCTTTATCGTAAAATATTATATTTGGTTACCTGATGGTAGTTATTTCTATTCAAATTAAGAAGTTACTGCATCCTTATTCTTCGGATTTTTTTTAGCTTCTTTTATAGCTTTTTTCTGATTTTTTATCCATGCTTTTAAGAACGCCTTTGCTCTGTCTCCACAAATATAATACGTTTCGGTTCTCCACTCTCTTTTCGCAAGGACTTCAAATGTCAAGGGCGTATGCCCCTTTTTATTTTTTATCAAGAGGGCACCATTGGCCAGTAAAATGGTAAGTAAAGGAATATTGTCGTAATGTCCCGCATAGTGTAAAGCTGTTGACCCATATGAATCTTTTGCATTAACATTTACACCAGCTTGTATAAGCTGTGTGACAATATCTAAATCAACACAGTAGATCGCAGCTATATGAAACAATCCACTGCCATGACTTAAAAATGGCCGTTCATCCGGTAATAATGTAAATGTATGTGGTTTGATCAATGGAGAAACCACAAGATTTGTGTTTGCATGATATTCTAATAACAATTTACATAGTCGAGGTTTGTTTTTCATAACAGCCCTTGCTAACACAGAATAACGACTGTCAAAGTGGTCAACATTGGCACCTTTTTCAAGCAATACTCTTGCCATCAATATATCCAGTGCATTTTCTTCTCCTTCATTCATAATAACCTGATATAAAGGTGTGTCTAAATTGTTATTGGTACTATGCACACTGGCTCCCTTTTCCAATAATTTGATTACGTTAAACAACGACCTGTATTCGACGGCATAATGCAATGGCGTATTCCCATATTCATCTTGTGTTTGTACATCTATCTGATCTAGATAAGGAGTAATATCTTTATTTTGAGCTGCATTCAAGGTATGGGCTGTGAAAACCGATAGATCCTCTTCTGCTATAAAAGGTTTATACTTATCATAAAACTTTTTCAATGCTTCACCGTCATTATGCTTTAAATTGATATAATCATACATGCTCATGGCATGCAAAATAGTAATAGCGGGTTCTTTTGGTACAACAAGGGCTCCTTTTTGCAACAAAAAGTCCATAATATCATGGCATCTGTGTGAAGCAGCGTAAACTACAGGATAGAGTCCAACAATCCCTTTATTATTGATATCCACCTTATATTTATTAACCAATATCTCAGTGAGCGTAAGATTTCTTTTTTTAATGGCCAGGTGCAATGGTGTTACCCCTGATGAACCTGAACACAATTCTGGATCAGCCCCTTGTTCTACCAGTAATAAGGCTATCTCTTGCAAGTTTTTTTTGATAGCTACTGCAAGAGGAGTATCTCCGTCTACATCTTTTTGATTCGCGTCTGCCTTGTGCCGAAGTAAAACTTCTACGCAATCTTTTTGTTCCGTCAATACGGCAAGGTGCAAAGGAAGCCTTTTTTTGCGGTCTTTTGCATTAGGATCAGCCCCTTGTTCTAGCAATGCCTGTATCAATGCTACATTTTGTGTATCGTCAATAGCAGCTGTCAGTGGTGTATATCGCTCCTTATTGGTATCTTTAAAATATTTTAAGGGAATCTTTTTGTCCTGCAATAACGACATATCCTGCTCTAAAATTGCTTTCCACAATTGTTTTTTAGTTACAGTAGCCTCTTTAGGTGATTTAGCATGCCCTACAGAGGTGCCTATACAAAATATAAAAACACATAAATGCTTGAAATAATGTTTCATATAGTTAAATAATTTACTAAGTATAATTTTATACAGACTTTATAATATGCCTAATACCCAGATTAAGAACGATTGCTCTAGACCAGGTATAAGTAGCGTGTTTTTTATTCAAAGCGATGAGGTCAATGGTAACATTAGGGGTTATGCCAAGTCTCTCACCTCCTATAAAGCACCCCAATCCTAATTCTGGGGCAACTGCATTTTCGAATAATGCCCATTTTAACCCAAATAGCATAAATAACTGAAAATTAGCTTTGTCTATAATAATACCCATTATGTCCCCACCTGCAAACAACAAAGAGTCTGTTTCTTTCTCATTTTTTGCATTTAGATAAGAAGGGAGTGTACGCACACCACAAAAAAGCTCCCCTGAAAAACGCCAAAGCTTCATACCATATAGGCCACGTATTTCAGACGCTACAGCAGATTCTTTTTGTATTGTTATATTATTATTTTTATCTGTTAATGAAACAAATGGATAACCCAAGCACGCTCCCCAATAGGTGTAACACTCAGTGGCTTCTTGGTCCATTTCTTGTTGCTTTAGGCCATATTTAAGAAATGAGTCTTTAATGGCTTCGTTATCTCTTTCACTAAAAGATTGATGCTGGTTCACTAGGACAACATCACGAGGGATAGCATGGAGGATATGGGTAGTTAGTAAACAGATGGTTAATAGTAATAAACGACGCATATTTAAACAATAAAAATTACAGATAAATTCCACAAAACAAAGTCCGCATATTTTCCTAATTGATCCATATATTTGTATGATCTACAAATTAAATCTATATGATATGACTATTAAAATTTTTCTACTGGCAGCAACAATTAATATATGACATACATGCCGCAGCCCTCGTCACACATAAACATAGAGAATACACGAAACATAGAACGTTAAATTAGTAGATCAGGCATAAAATGCATTTTATACACTCATTTTATACTAAAATACGCTTTTCTACAATAGCTAGCAACTAATTTGTTTATTATGATTCATGCACAATAAATCCGTTGTTGCATTTCTTGGTAAAGAAAATTAACTTAGAACTAGACGCTATGTCGTTATGCCTACATCCAAGAAAGAAATACCTAATTTTACCTTGTTATGGAGAAGCATTTTTTAAATTATAATTACTAAAAATAAAAATACAATGATAATTGTTTGGGGTTGGGAAACAAAGCATATAGGAAGTAAGTATATACCTGTAATGTGTAATAATTGTCCAGATCAACATTTGATTCTCTCAGCAACATTATAAAAACGTTTATTTCTTTACTACAGAAGTATCTGTTTTATACAAACAAACATCTTTTCAAACGGGAACATTTTTGACTATACTTTTCAATCGGAGTATATCTTGATCTTTCAGAAAGATCCATTGACCACGTGCTATGTTTTTCTTCGTGAGGTGTGCATATCCTACCCTATCTAATTTATTTACACCATAGCCGAGATGTTCAAAAATTCTTCGGATGATTCGGTTTTTACCCATGTGAATGGAAATACCTATCTGACATGGATCCTGATCAACTATGGCAAGATTGTCCACTTGAGCAATTCCATCTTCTAACAAGAGGCCATCTTGAATATTTTTAAAATGTTCCGTACTAATAGCTTTATTTAATACTACATGATAGAGCTTTGTAATACCACTAGTAGGATGTGATAATCTCTGAGCCAACAAGCCATCATTGGTTAATAGCAATAAGCCTGTTGTATTATAGTCGAGCCGTCCAACAGGATAAACACGTTCATGACAATATTTTTTACCAATCAAATCTAAGACCGTTTTTCGACCTTCTGGATCTTTGAAGGTCGTAACGTATCCTTTTGGCTTATTTAATAGTACATAACGAAACCGCTCAGCAGATAAACGAACCCCTTTATATAGAACAATTGCATTAACAGGAATTTTACTTCCTGTTGTAGACATTACTTTGCCATTAACGGTAATATGGCCTGCTACAATTAATTTATCAGCTTCTCTTCTAGAGCAAACACCAGCATTACTTATAAATTTATTTAATCGTATAAGCGATATAGAAGCATTCTTCACAAAGTGCTTTTGCATAATATATGGTTCAGCATGCAGCCCATATCATGATTTTTTTATCTTTGATTTAGCATCGACTGCATACATAGTATGTGGAACCACTTTTAAACGTTCTCTATCTATTATTTGACCAGTCAATACACAAACTCCGTAAGACCCATCCTTAATACGTTGAAGCGCAAGTTCGATTTGTTTTATGAATTTTTGTTGTCTTTCAGCCAATTGACCTATGTTTTCTGTTTCTATAACTTCTGCATTTTCCTCAAATAGTTTACCAGGAGGTTCAAGACCAGCTTCCTGACGGCTCAAAATTTTCTCTAAAACTTGTAACTCGTGATTAGCTTTTTCTAATTTCTCTAAAAGAATTTTTTGGAAAAATTTTAAATCCTCAGGTGAGTATGCTTCCTGTGTCATAATTATTTTTAACTTAAAGTTTAGGTAATGGATAGATTGAAACTGCCTGTAAACTATTAAGCCACATTCCATTCATTATCAAAACATGTTGAAAAATTTTAAAAAGTTTTACAATACCATTAATCTTTATATTGACTGCTTATTTGTATCGCTGCTAATCACCATTGTATAACTATAAATAACCATTTTTTACAGTTGCTAACTGTACTAAACCTTAAGTTAATATTTAGAAAGATCTTTGTCAATTTATTGACCTCAAAAAATCAATAATGTCGTAATCTAACTAAAAAAAAGATGACTAATCTGTAGCCTCCTCTGAGGCAATAATCATTCTACCACAGTGTTCGCAGGATACAATCTTATTACGTTCATATATTACTAATTTCTGTTGAGGAGGAATTACTATACAACAACCACCACAAGCTCCTTTTTTAATAGATACTACAGCTAAACTATTCGGAACGTTTGTTCTAATTCTTTCATAAGTATTGTAGAGCATCTCTCCAAGGGTATTTTTTATATTCTCTCTTTTTCGATTCAGCTTATCTTCCTCTGTCTTACTTGCTTTTAGAATTGTTTCTAGCTCTTGGTTCTTTAAAGTTAGCTCATTTTCTTTTATTTTTAAAAGCTTATTTAGCTCCTCTAAATCAATATTCCCTTTTTCTATTTTCTCATAAGCAGTACGTAAGAATTTTTCTGCAAGCTGCATATCCAATTTAGACAATTCAAGCTCTTTAGTTATCGCATCATACTCTCTGTTGTTACGCACCTCCATTTGTTGTGCTTCGTATCGCTGAACCTTTTTTTCTGTTGTCTTGAGAAACTCTTTTTTATTTACAATATCTTGTTGTAATGTAGCCAATAAATCCTCATTTTCTACTATTTTCTCACTCATCTTCTTTATATACCGTTGCAATGCACTCACCTCATCTGGCAACGTTCCTCTGAGCTTAATAATATCATTAAGATGTATATCAACTTCTTGTATATCAGAAAGTTTTGTTAATTTAATCGCAATGTTTTTATCCATAGGTTAATCGTTAATATAATGAATAGGATTGGTAATAGTCTTACAGCGTAGTATTACAATATTATTAAATTCTTTTGATAATAGTGCAAGAATCAGTTTTTTTATACCTAAACGGACAGCATAATAACCAATATCTATCATTAATAGCCTTCCACTAGCTTCTAAAAACTGTTCATAACGCAAACCCGTTGTAATAAAAACGTCAACTTGTTTATCTAATGCATTGTTTAACAATTGACTGCCATTGCCAGCATAAATGGCTATTACTTTGATAGGCTTTTCTGAAATATTTGTATGATGCGTATTAGCAAATTGAAAATTCACTAAATTTAACTTTGTCCTAACATATTTTAAAAAATATTTTGCTGGTAGTTCTACAGGCAAAGTCCCTATTACACCACTTCCTCTATTTTCTACTATTGTTTCTATAGGCTCTAGATAATAGGAAACCTTCCTATAGGGATGTGCACGTAATAATGCTTGAATAACTTTTTCTTTATAAACAACAGGAAATGTAAAGGTAAGTTGTATTTCTTCTACTTTTTCTAAACTAAGCCTAGTGTTCCAATTGGTAAATAACTCTGATTCTGATCCACCTTTTACAAGCGCATCGCTTAAGTGATCCATAACATTTTCGTTATTCAATAAAGCGCCCTCTCCACTCAAAGTAGCTATTAGATCTTTTTTAGCCTGAAATGGGACAAAAGTGGTAAGTTTGTACAATATTTGTTTTTCGCAAATTATAGGCCAGGTATCTTGAAGCTCAAGAAACTTTGCGATTCTATGACTAGCCCCAGAACCTAAATAGTCTAAATTGGTACCAAAAATGTAAATAGCCAAATCGTGACGTATCGCTTTTATAACGCATTTTCCAGCATAAGTCTCAGGGGTTATTTTATGTAAAGGATCAATTAAAAGTGGCTGATTAGCAATAATAAAATTGCAATTTTTCTCAATAGCCTCATCGAGTAATTCTTCTGTTATATCTAGGCAAATTAAGATCCCGGTTACTATATTTTGCATGTTACCAACTACAAGACCAGATTGATATAAATCATGATGTGAACACAACCGTATTGTTTGCTCCAAATAATGTACAACCTCGGATATAGGAATTAAATTACTATATGCCATATCTTCTATTTCCATAATGCTTTTACCAATTAGTTCCATCTCTTCATGCAAAATCGTATGGTAAAATACCCATTCACCTGCAAAGTTGGAAAAAAACTTTTCATACCATTAAATAGATATCCCAATCTGAAAAAGTACATTTATTCAACTATATTGTTTTTTTTCTACTTGAACTATCTACCCAAATTACCCCTTTAAGCATCCAAATGAATGAATATTTACGAAAATTAACAATTTTTTTGATATTTGTAAATTTGTAAGATTAAATTATTTTTTTATATTTCGGGAAATTTAATGCCTACATTATTGTTACGAACGCTCAGTTGGTGTTATGGGATAGTGGTCGCTATGCGTAATTTTTTATACCAAAGGAAAATAAAAAAGCGCACATATTATGCAAAGCCCAACGTTATTGGCATTGGAAATTTATCATTAGGCGGTACTGGAAAAACACCATTAGTAATATTTTTACTAAATTTTTTTTCTAAACATAAAGTAGTAGCTGTACTTAGCAGGGGATATAAACGTTCATCAAAAGGATTTAAACTCATAAATGAGGTAGACACCCCTCTAACAGCAGGTGATGAGCCCTATCTGGTGTATCAAAGATTCAAATATAATAGCAATATAGTTGTTGCCGTTTGCGAAGACAGAGTCAAGGGCATGGAAAAAATTATAATGCATAGGCCAGATGTAACATTGGTACTTTTAGATGATGCTTTCCAACATCTTAGCATAAACCCTACAATAAGTATGCTGTTAACGACTTTTGATCAACCTTTTTTTACTGACCACTTATTACCATTAGGTAATTTACGTGAGCCGAAAACAGGGGTAACACGTGCTGACATAATATTGGTAACGAAAAGCCCTAAAAATCTCTCCAAATCACAAATACGCACAATACGATCAGAAATAAATCAATATTATCATGCTTTAGATAAGCCACCTATATTTTTTACACATATTGTTTATAATAAACCTGTTCTAATGTGGGGAAATATAAAAAACCAACTTCCTCGTTCTATATTATTGGTTACTGGCATAGCAAATCCTATTCCACTAAGAACATACTTGGAAAGCAATGGTTATTCGGTAACACAACTTGTATTTCCAGATCATCATTGGTTTAATGATATGGATGTTTTAAAAATTTCCAATACTTTCTCAAGCATATCAGATAAAGAAAAGGCAATAGTTACAACTGAAAAAGACAGTGTAAGGTTCGTACACAACCATACAAAATACCTGTTAAAAACCATACCCACGTTTTATATCCCTATTGAGATAGGGTTTATGCAAACAGACAAAATAGTTTTTGAGCAAACCGTTATAGATCATTTAAATTTTTAATTTATTTATTAGTATACAGCATAATAAAAACTTATCCATCTGTTTAAGCCATCACTTTTTAGAAAC
Source organism: Cardinium endosymbiont of Culicoides punctatus (assembly GCF_004354815.1). Classification (NCBI taxonomy): domain Bacteria; kingdom Pseudomonadati; phylum Bacteroidota; class Cytophagia; order Cytophagales; family Amoebophilaceae; genus Candidatus Cardinium; species Cardinium endosymbiont of Culicoides punctatus. Next base: position 20,090 of record NZ_QWJI01000001.1, on the reverse strand, counting down.
TTTTTGCATTACCACCTGATTTTTTGGTACATTTACATCAAATGTAGATATAAAATGATATATATAAATAATGGTGGGCATTCCTATTTGGTTACAACGTAGTCTATTTCTTTTATTCTTGGGATTACCTTTTAGCAGCTATGGTGAAAAATCCGAAGATATTTTTGAAAAAGATCCAGAAGAAAAAGTAGAAGCAAATACTACTTTTTTTATAACACCAAATGATGTAAAACAAAATCATAGGCAGTATCACCCTATTGATCGATCAATAAGAAGGATGGATCGTTTTACTGTTGTAGAACAGTACAATTATAATCTCCAGAATCTTGGGAATAATTGGACAGCTGCTCAGTATACATTCTATACTTTACCAAAACGTATAGGTGCAACCTATGGCCTAACGGTATATGACTTTTACTTTAAAGATCCTAGAGATATATGCTATTACTACACCTCCTCAAAAGCATATGCACACTTTAGCATTGTTCTGGCAAATTTAGGAAGCTTTGTTTTTGACAGTTGCTATACACATCGTTTGTTAGAGAATTGGCAGGTAGGCATACATGTACGCAGTGCAATGACAGAAAACGAGTGGCCTCATAGTAAAGATGATAAAATTGTTGATGCCCTCCCACATGTTGATATTTTCACCCATTTTAACGCTCTAGATGCACGTTACTACCTATTCACCAGTTTTTCTAATATGCGATATGTGACTACAGAAACAGGAGGTGTACGTTCTTCCAACAAAAATGAAGCATTCGCATTTGGGCAACAAGATCCGGCTCGACGTTATAAATCCTCTTTTTCCCTATTGAAAGAGGAATATATGAAGAATAAAATTCCAAAAGAGAACCAGGTTGTTCATAAAGACCATAGACGTAATTTTTACATCTATCACCATTATGAATTTAGTGAACAATTTCAATTATATCATGAGCTTGATTATAATCGTAAAAACAGTTTGCTTAAGATTAAATCAACAAGTGATGACCTACATAGCTTTATAGCCGATCCAAATAATATTACCGAAAACCAAATAAATAAAAAACAGCCGGAAAAAAGTAGTGTAATCATACACGCTCTTGGTAATGAATTAGGCATAAAAGGAGACATCGCCTACTTACAACTATTTTATAGTTTATATTATAGACTAGAAAATATTCGTTTAACATATGATTTTTCTAACGGACAAACCGATAACATACCAGATCCCACGATAATCCGTTTGATCAATAGAAAAGAAAAAAGCACAATGGACCCATCTATTATGGGAAATATATATGAAAATGAGCACTATATAGGATTTAAAACTCGATTTAATTGCAGTAAGGACAAAGATACACCCCATAAGGTAAACGTATATGGTGAATGTTTGCCTGAACAAATTTCCAAATGGTATTATAAATTAGGTATAGCCTACGAAAATAGGTTTATTAAAGTTAGCTACCATGCTATAAAACACAAAACGCCCTATATACTAAAGTATGGATATAGCCGCTATCGTAAATGGAATAATAATTTTTCGCCGCCACATGCCAAACAGGTTACTGCAGAAGTAGATTATGATTTATCTTTTGTTAGAATGAATCCTATGCTATCTTTTAGCAGAATGTATAATTATATTTACTACAGTAAATCAAATATACCTACTATAAGTGACCATTGTATTTCCAAGCCCATGCAAGCTTCTACTCCTGTTAATCTATTTGCTTATGGTGGAAACTTGGACTTTTGCTTTTTTTCTTACTTTCATTTAGATCATTCAATTACCTTCTTCAAGGACATTAGTAGCAAAACCCATTTTTTTAGAGGATATATGCCACCTTGGATGTATACAGGAAGATATTACTATGCACATCAGCCATTTAATAAGAAATTAGATATAGAAACAGGTATCAATCTGCACTTTAAAGAGCTCTATTATGCAGACGGCTACGACATAATTGCACGACAATTTTTTAGACAGAATCAGTTCGTTGTACAAGGTAAAACGATTATTGATCTTTTCGTTAACTTTAGAATTAGCAACTTAAAAATTTCTATAAAATATAGTTTTATTAATGATGAGCTTATGAAACCCAAAGCTTACTTTACAACACCATTCTATCCTGGACAAAAAAAGGCAGCAGATATAGGAATACATTGGTCTTTTTTTGATTAAGTGCAGCATTCGGTATGATCACTTGTTGAAAATAATCTAGTAGTAGTTTACTATATGACGAAACAAACCATCGATTCGAATCATTTTAATTGATTTTCAAATATATAGATTGGGTAATAAGTTATGGAGCATAAAAATTTGATTAGGTTTTTGGTAAAAAAGTATAGCTGCCCTTTAAAATGTTTTGAAGAAATAAAGGGCAAGCCCCGATTTTCTATTTCAGGTAGTCTGGTACGTACGCAATAAATCTACTGAATTTCAGTTCTACTCGTGCTTCACGAACATCTCTATCTTTTGAATTGAAATATTGGCTGAATATTAAGAAATTTTAGTAAATTTGCTTGATATAACTGGTGAGTTACTTCCTGCTTTTTGGTAGAACTAAACAAATTTTCAAATTCCAAAGATGGAGTGCACATATCTATTGCTAACTCTCCCTTGTTATTATAAATAACTTGCTTTGCTCCTGCTTTTAATAATATTCGAATGATTTCTATATTATCTTTACCAGCTGCTATATGAAGAGGGGTATTTCTTTGTTTATCAGTCAAATCTGTATTAATTGATTCAATAGACAACAATATTTCAACTGTGTCTTTTTTCCCTTGTTTTACTGCCATATGCAGAAGCGTATCTTGTTCATTATTTATTCTTATATTCGGATTAATATCTTTATGTGATAATATTTCCTTAACTATTTTTGAATAAATAATGTAAAGATCTTGTAAATAAATCTCTTTAAAATTGTCACTAGATATCTTATATGATTTCAGATATTTAATTACTTCTCTTATTTCTTTAAGTACTACCGAATCGTCTTTTTCAATATTATTACAATGACCATTAGATGTGTAATTTGATTTATAGTCAATAATTAATTGCAGTACTACTAAATAATGGTCTGTTGCAAGCATCTGTTTTAACAATCGTATAATATCATTATGATCATAATTGCCATTTTTTGATTTATGTGATAATACTATGCTATCTGCTAATGTTTTATAATCATGTTTTTTTATTCTATCTAGTATAGATAATAATGGAAAAGAGTCTGTTTTTGTCTTTTTAACTATGATGATTTTATGTTCATTCTGTTTTTTTAGATTAACTATCCGTTCTTTTTGTTTAATTATCGGTTTTTTTAGCTTAACTGAAAGAGTACTTGATTGATTACAACTAACAGTACATGCATATAACACAACCGCAATAATGTTATATAAAAAACTCCTTGTTGTCATAAATGTAGAATCGAGAATACAATTTTTCAGTTTTGACGCTTTTGATTGTCCATTTTTAAATACAAAAATATCATTTTTTTACGAAAAACAAACCTAAAAGTGTCATAAGTAAGCCAAATCAGAACTTCACTTGGGTGACTCACAGAACCGTAGAGGAGATTCTTATCTCATCTGTGTTCTTGGCACACTAAAACCACTACCAAACTTTTTATTTTCCTGGAGAATTAAATTATTTTTTGTTATACTTACCTATTACAATAATTTTTACGAATCATTTATAATTAGGCTATCATGACACTTGAAACATAATCCAAATGCGTATAGCTATAGTAGGTGGGGGCTTCGCTGGATTAGCTACAAGCTATCATCTTCTAGAAAAAGATCGTAGCCTTCAGATAAAATTGTTCGAAAAAAATAGAATAGGAGCAGGTGCATCAGGAGCTGCTGCTGGATTATTACATGGTTATGTTGGGAACCTTGAACAACCACATTGGAAAGAATATGAAGGCATTCAATTTGCTAAAAAACTACTCAAGCTAGCTGCTCAAGCTATTGGAAAAGACACATATATAGCTAATGGAGTGGTACGCTGCATTATGCACCAAAAAGAAATTCAAACATTTAAAAAAATATGTCAAAATGACCCTAGTGTGTTCTGGTGGGAAGAAAAATATACAGCATCACGCATTGGCATTGCTAAACCATCTATTTTTATTTCTGAAGGTTTTAGTGTGTATTCAGATATTTATCTACAAGGGCTTTGGCTTTTGTGTCAACGCAATGGAGCTGAACTCGTATCAAAAGATTTCGGTCCAGAGGACTATGCATACTTTGATATAGTAATTTTTTGCTGTGGTGCTGAACTTCCTAAACTATATCCTAACCTAAAATTAGTTTTAAAAAGGGGTGAAGTATTATTATGTGAAAAACAACTTAAGTATGGCATTATTGGTAACGGTTATTTTAGTTTAAGTGCAGATCCTAACCTATGTTATATAGGCTCAACTTCTAGAGAAAATTTAGAAGAAATTTCGCTAGAAGAGGCTACCAACCTTATTTTGAGTAAAACCAACGTGTGGTTTAGAACAAATACTAAAATACTTGGTTATAAATCAGGTATACGGGTACATCGTAGTTCAGGTATACTCTATCCAATGATTGGGCAATTAGATCATAAAATATGGTGTTTTACAGCACTCGGTTCACGTGGATTAATGTATCATGGGTATCTTGGTGCTATGTTAGCACGTGCTGTACTACATCAAAAACCTGAACTCATTCCAAATGAGTTAGGTATTTATTAATTTTGTGTATTATCAACATTATTGACATAACTTCTTCAGAAACTGTTCCTCATATTTCTTTAAAGCACAATATCAACCACTTTAAACAACGTTTTAATACATTAGAAACCAAATACAAAACTTCAAAGCAAACGCATAAAAAGAGGATGTCTTAGCTATTTTGGTTCAAAAAATGCCTACTAAGAGATATTAGCACTGTTTTCTATTAGATCTGTACAGATCTAATAGAAAGATGCATGTGTTTTAATTTGATTTTCAATAGACCTATATGCCATAACATAATGGGAATCCTTACTTAATTGACCATCTACAACCTGTATGGCATGCATAACAGTTGTATGATCTCTTCCCCCAAAATATTCACCTATAGATTTTAAAGAATGAGCCGTATATTTTTTGGCAAGATGCATGCCAATCTGTCGAGCTCCTACTATCTCTTTTTTACGTGATTTCCCTTTTAAATTGTCTAATGAAATATTAAAATGAGCAGCAACTTGTTGTTGCAGCAATTCAATAGTAGTTTTAGTAGTAGCATGATGTTGTACAATATGCTTTAAAACCTGCTTAGCAAGTTCTATATTGATATCTTTCTTAGCCAATGAGGCGTGTGCTATAATGGAAATAAGCACCCCTTCTAGTTCCCGAACATTTGTGTCAACATGTTTAGCAATATATTCAATCAGATTTTCAGGAAAGTTTATCCCATCAGCGGCAATTTTACTATGTATAATAGCAATCCGAGTTTCAAAATCAGGACGTTGTAAATCTGCTGTTAAGCCCCACTTAAATCGTGATAACAAACGCTCTTGAAGTCCTTTTAAGTCACGAGGAGCACAGTCGCTTGTAATTACGATTTGCTTTTTAAATTGATGCAAGTGATTAAAAATATGGAAAAATATTTCTTGTGTTTTTTCTTTACCAGATAAAAACTGTATGTCATCTAAAAAAAGTAGATCTGTAGCTAAATACTGTTCTGTAAAAGACTTAACATTATTGTTACGCAATGCCTCTATAAATTGTGTAGTAAACTTTTCAGAAGAAATATATATTATCCTTTTATTTGGGGAGGCAACTCTAACAGCATTACCAATAGCTTGTGATATATGTGTTTTTCCTAAACCTACCCCTCCATAAAGCATAAGTGGATTAAAAGCAGTACCTCCTGGATTACTAGCAACAGCTTGTGCAGCAGATTTTGCTAGCTGATTGCAACTACCTTCCACTAAGTTATCAAACAAATAATTTGGGTTTAGGGGAAAAAAATTATTCCCATAGTTAGATGTTTTTTCAGCAGGTATGGCTCCGCTGAAAGCTGGTCCTGGATAAGTAGGTAAATTTATGGTTAATGGCTTCTGTTTTTTGTTTCCTTGATCGATTACAACAGCGTATTCTAATCTTCCATTAGGGCCTATTTCTTGCTGAACTGCTTGCTTAAGTAAAGAAAAGTAATGTTCTTCAAGCCACTCATAAAAAAATTGACTAGGAACTTGAATGGTTAACACGCTATCTTTAAAATCTTTGGCTAAGATAGGCGCAAACCAAGTTTTATAGGTTTGCTCGCTTATTTGGCCTCGAATATACAGAAGACATTTATCCCAAACAATCTTACTCTTATTATGCATGAATGATCACTTTTTGACTCGATTTTATCGAAAAATTTATTTCTATAGAAAAGAATTGAGCATTTTGTCCATACCTTTATACACCATTTATACCCTGTAATCCTAAACGCTTGAAGCTACTATTTATGAAGTTATGCTATTGTAAGGAGTAACTTTTTCCCAAAAATCAGATCACTTCTTGATCAAAAAGACAAGCAAAACGCTTTTCATGACGTTTTTCTCTATTTATTTAAAACTATAGCTTTTTATAAGGTTAAATACCTAACCTAATAATTAGTATAACTGAAGAATGGTTTCGATTATATCGATGAAAACATTCTCATCTATTCTATCTGGTTCCTTCCCAAAAGGAGGACAATATACGAAGTATATACCTGATTGTCTAATAAAAACCACGACTTCCTATTAAAAACACCTGGGGTTTTATTGTCTACTATTAGATCGCTGATACATACAAAACATAAAGAATTATCTTATTTAGTTTGTTTTATGTTGCATAACAATTTTTTTAAATAAAAATATCCATAAGCTACGAGCTACTGTATGGCATATTTATTTTAAAACTATTATCTATAATCCTCTTTTGACATTCAGATTTAATTCTTTTATAGCTAAAAATAAATATAAGTTGCACATGAGCAAAATCATTTTATGAAAGCATTGAATCAAATTCTAGTATTTTTTAGATACCTCCTCTCTACGCTTAGTCTCTTCTTCTTGTCTGTCCTAGAAATCGCAAAAGGAAAAGGAAAAGGTTCAAGAAGTTAAGATAGAGCGAAAAGGCGCCCATAACTGCAATTTTTTCAGATACATTTGATCCTTGAAATTGATAATATAGGGCTTTTAATTTCTGAGTATCATATGCAACAAATCCAATAAATATAATAACGCCCACGAAACTAATTACAAAATCAATCACTTCACTACCAAAAAAAATATTTATCAAAGAGCTTAAAATGAGGCCCCAAAGCCCCATCCTACAAAAGGATCCAATAGAACTTAAGTCACGATTGGTTGTATATCCATATATACTCATAGTTCCAAAGGTAATAGCTGTAATGAGAAAAGTTTTGTGAATAGAATCAATAGTATAAACAAAAGCTAATGAAGAGAGAGAGATTCCCGTTAATGCAGCATGAACAGCTAAAAGTATTCTCGAATTTGCTATAGAACTACTATAAAAATTCCTTCCCAGATATCCTGAAATAATTAAAGGGGCAAAAAGCACTATATAGCCAAGCATTGTAAGCCCTATAGCATTGCCAAAAATATCAAATGTAAAAAGTAAGCTCTTCAGTGGTGAAAAAACCAAAGTAACAGCAGCAGCTATCGCGGCTATTAAAAGCGAACAGGCCACATAAGCATATACTTTTACCATATATTGTTGAAGTCCATTATCGATAACTTTTCGAGAAGCTCCATAAGCTTTTACGTAATCGTTCATGATTTTTCTATTTTTAATTTATTAATATTTTAGAAGATGTACTCCATTGAAGGTAAGAAATAATATGTTGCTGTGCAACACCATATATCTTTTAATGTTTTTCTAAATTCTTTGGCTTATTCTTATGAGCACCAAATAGAGAGAAATGCATATAACGCGATGGGTTTTTTCTAAGATCAAATAACAGTGTGTTTAAGTTCTTTGCACTGGAATTAAGGTTTTTATAGAGTTCCTGATCATGCATTAATAACCCCAAAGTTCCATTATTGTGAGAAATGTCTCTCAATAAGTTTTCCATATCACTCAGTACGCGCACCATTCTACAAGACACATCTTTAATAGGCATAGCTTCAATTTCAGAAAGAATCCTATGCATAGGAGGAAGTAGGCTAGGAATACCTTTTGAGGAGTCAGCTAATGGAGTAGAAATATGAATAACGTTTTTTGTAATGATGGTTAGATCATTTTCAAGCACATTAATCGTATTAGCTAGAGAATGCGTTGTTTTATGAATAGTTTCTAAAATTATGTTAACACTCTCAGAAGTTTTTATGAGATTGTTCGTAATAATAGAAATCTGTGTCGTCATTGCTTTTAGATCGACACTATCACTAAAATCAGGATGTAGTTCTCCGACAATAATATCCTTTCTTGTTAGGGGCCTACCATCATACAACTCAATTTCTAAAATATTCCCTTCCATTACACCAGCACTATTAAGCATTACTTTAGACTTATCTGTCAAAGAGAACTGTTTGTCTACTTCAATGGTAACAAGGGTACTGTAATTAGCATTCGGGAGAATTTCTATTTTGGTAATCATTCCCACAACATGGCCCTTGAGTTTTACTGGAGCAGAAACCGGTAAATTCCTATTTACAGGATAGGAAACTTGATATGCATTGTATTTGGAAAACACATTGCGTCCCTTTAAAAACCAAAGGCCATAATAAAAAATAACCATACAACATATGGTTAGGAATCCTATCTTATAGCTCTTATTTATCTGCATATTCAACATACTATATTATTGATGAAATATTTAACCTATAACACACTATTTCAAATCATTCATTTACAATTAAGTAGCAGTACAGTTTTTTGCAACCAATTTTGCAAATTATTTGTAGCAATATACTACTTTTTCTTAAAAACCACCTGGATAGGCACTCCTTCAAACCCAAAGTGGATTCTTAACTGATTTTCTAAATAACTTTTGTAATTGGGTTGGATGTATTGTGGATGGTTACAAAAAAAGGCAAATGTAGGTGCATTACCAGTAACTTGGGTACAATACTTAATCTTAATATGTTTGCCTTTAACTGCAGGGGGATGCGTGTTTGCAACAATAGGCAGCATGATTTTATTCAAATCAGAAGTAGAAATTTTTTTTATTTTATTCTGATAAACAGCTATCGACTTTTCTATTGTTTGATAAATTCTTTGCTTTTTTAAGGTAGAAACAAACATAATTGGCAGGTAGTCAAGTGGTGCTAGCTTACGTAGTAAATGTTTTCTGTAATTATTGGCAGTCATTGTATCTTTATCGATCAAATCCCACTTATTAACAATTAAAACCATTCCTTTTTTATAGCGTTGTGCTAGTGAAATTAAAGAAATATCTTGTGCTTCTATCCCATATTGGGCATCTATCATAATCAAACAAATATCTGCATCTTGCATGGCCTTTACTGCACGCAATACAGAATAAAACTCGATGGCATCCTGTACTTTTGATTTTTTACGAATTCCAGCTGTATCGGTAAGAATAAACTTTTTATTGTATCGATTATATGCTATGTCTACTGCATCTCTAGTGGTTCCCGCTACAGAACTCACCATGCTTCTTTTTTCATCTAATAATGTATTCAAAAAAGATGATTTCCCTACATTTGGACGTCCTAAAATGGTTATTCTCGGAACTTCAGGCGATTGCTGTATGTGCTCTGTAGCTATTTCTTCTTTTAAATAAGGCAATAAAGCATCTAAAAGCTCACCTGTTCCAGATCCATTTATGGCTGCTATTGGGAATGGGTCACCAATACCTAAAGCATAAAAGCTAGGTGCAACCATAGTTGTTGTTAAACTTTCAGACTTATTAGCTACTAACAAAATAGGCTTATTAACCTTTCGCAATACATTGGCAAACTCTTTATCTAAATCTGTTAGACCATCTTTGCAATCTACCATAAAGAGAACCACATTAGCTTCATTAAGGGCAAGCTGAATTTGCTCACGAATACCTTCTTCAAAAATGTCATTTGTGCCATGAATATATCCCCCAGTATCAATAACAGTAAAATACCTGTTACTCCATTGAGCATAGCCATAATGGCGATCACGCGTAGTATTGATAGATCCATCCATGATGGCTTTGCGCTCTTCAATCAATCTATTAAATAACGTAGATTTTCCAACATTAGACCTACCTACAATTGCAACAACATTTGCCATAAATTAAATTTATAAAGAATTAGCATCCTATCACTAGTATCGAAAAACATCATGGAATAAACAACAAGTAATCCTAAGATCAATCACTTATGCAAAAACAGTAGCGAAGTAAACTTGTAGAAGTTAATACATGAACAGGGAAATATAAAATTCTTTAACCAGAAAAACAAAATTTTTTGCTAAAAAGCACCGAAATTGAGGGCATACTGGGGATATAATTGATGTGGAAGCCCATTTACTTAAACAAATATTTTTCTTTAGTTCTTAATTATTTTGAACATTTTTTTTGATCCATACAAAAAAATATCGAAATTAAAATTGTGCTGAACTGAAGAAGATTAAAATGCCCAAAGTAGTGGGCAATCAAATACGTAAACCAATACCTTAAAATTGAATCAACTTTGCTACAGATAGAACAACTCCAAGATAATAAAAAAGTTTTTTTTATATCGGACTTACATTTACCTATCCAAGCAAGTGGCAGTAGCATTGCTACATATCAAGAGGATAAAATAGTAAATTGGCTTGATTATATCAAACCACAGGCGCAGGCATTATTTTTATTAGGAGACGTTTTTAATTTTTGGTTTGAGTATAAATACCTTATTCCAAGAGGATGCTTAAAATTCCAAGCAAAGCTTTTAGAATTTTATAAAGAAGACATTTTTGTATACTTTTTTGTTGGTAATAGAGATTGTTGGTCTATAGATTATTTAACGCAAACATGTGGTGTCCAAATATTACACCATCCCCAATCTATTATGATTTCTAATCAATCGTTTTTTATAGGACATGGCGATACTATTGGGGTTAGCAGCAGGTATAAAATGATACGTAAGTTATACAATAATAGTTTATTGCTCCCAATTGTAAGAGCCATACCTGCTGATTGGCTCTATGGTGCAATGTGCTTTTTTTTGAAAAAAAAAACATATACTATAAAGGATAATTCGTTTTTCATAGAAAATGACCGTATATTTCGATATTGTAGAGATAACATAGAACCCATTATGCATCATGATTTTTATATATTTGGCCATACACATGCTCCATTTATAGAGCAGATCAATGAGGCAAGCAGTTACTGCAATACTGGAGATTGGATCTCAAACTATACATATGGCTGTTTTGATGGATTCAAAATCTCATTGTGCAAATTTTAAAATAACCGATTAAGTGTATCGCTTTTATTTTCTTAAAATTGTTATTGTAAATATTTTTTATCATTACTCCATTCACCAATCTGTTTGATATATAGTATATAGTATATGGGCTTAATTAGTTACTTTTATAAAGACATTGCCGTCGATTTAGGAACGGCCAATACCTTAATCATACTTAATGATAAAATTGTTATAGATGAACCATCTATTATTGCAATAGATAGAAATACCAATAAGATGATTGCAGTAGGCAAAGCTGCTATGCAAATGCATGAGAAAACGCATGATAATATCAAAACCATTAGGCCACTTAAGGATGGTGTGATTGCAGATTTCCATGCAGCAGAGTTGATGATTCAAGGTATGATAAGGATGCTCAACAAGCAAAAGATAAATTTTGTTTCCCCATTCTTTAACAAAATCGTAGTTTGCATCCCATCTGGAACAACCGATGTTGAAAAAAGAGCAGTTAGAGATTCCGCTGCTCATACAGGTGCTAGAGAGGTTTTTATGATCTATGAACCGATTGCTGCTGCTATAGGCATAGGAGTGAATATTGCAGATCCTATTGGTTGTATGATCGTTGACATTGGAGGTGGAACCACTGAAATAGCTGTTATAGCTCTAGCCGGTATTGCATGTGACCAATCTATAAAAATAGCAGGCAATGCTTTTAATAATGATATATTAGATTACATGCGCAAGCAACATAACTTGCTTATCGGTGAACGTACGGCTGAACAAATTAAAATAGCTATAGGAGCAGTTTGGCCAGATTTACCAGAACCACCAGCTGACTATGAAGTGCATGGAAAAGATCTTATGACAGGCATTCCAAAAATTATATCTATTAATTACAGAGAGATAGCCGGTGCATTGGAAGAGTCCGCTGTAAAAATCGATAATGCAGTACTTAAAGCATTAGAAATGGCTCCGCCTGAATTAGCGTCTGATATATATAAAAATGGCATCCATCTAACAGGTGGAGGGGCTTTATTACGTGGTTTAGATAAACGACTACATCATATAACCAAACTCCCTGTTTATGTTGCAGGAGAACCATTACAAGCTGTTGTACGTGGGACTGCGGTTGCACTAAAAAATATTGAAGCTTACCGTGGTGTGCTAATGGTTTAGGAGTAAGCTGCTAATAAAATTAGGAGATGATTAAATTATATGATACTAAATTGCCCAAATCAGTTTTTATATTTTTGTTTTGGAAGTGAGTATTATATAGAAAATATTAGAAGACATATTATCATACTTGCTCCTATTAACCTTGTAAAGCCTACGTCTATTTAGACATATAAATGATATCTTATAGAGCATAAAAAAGCTCTAATAACTTAATTCATTTTTAGTTAAAAATAGACTAATTTTGCTTTATAATAAAAAACATGCAATCTTAGTATAACCATACATAATAGATAATGCTTATGAAAGATATTATAAGTTTTGATTACGCTATCAAGTATCTTCTAAAAGATAAAAATGACTACGATATAGTAGAAGGATTTATTTCAGCTATTATTGGTTCTCAGGGATATAAGCCAGTTAAAATTAAATCCTTACTAGAAAGTGAAAGTAATAGAGAAAGCAAATTGTTAAAACGCAGTATTGCAGATGCTATCGTAGAAGATGAACAAGGTAACAATTATATCATAGAAATTGATCGTTCCTATACCAAATCATTTTTACATAAGGCTTGTTTTAATACCTCCCATCTTATTGTGGATCATCTTGGATCCAATCAAAAATTCTTAGAAATAAAGAAGGTGTTTCATATCAATCTATTATACTTTTCATTTAAAGACATTAAATCCCCGCTTCATCATGGTAAAGTAGTATTTCATGAAATAGACAAGGATCATCCCATAGACATGCATTTCATGGACAGAGGCATGTGCACTTTTGATGCCTATAATATTTTCCCTGAATACTTTGTGATATCTATACCCCTTTTTGATGATGTTATAAAACAGGAACTGGATGAATGGCTATATGTAATGAAGCATTCTAAAGTAGAAGAAGACTTTAAATCACCTTATATGCAAAAAGTAGCAGAGCGTCTTAATGTATTAAAGATGTCAGATGAAGAACTGGAAAGATATAACGCTTATATGCATGCTGTAATGAAAGAACATGATTATTTAGTCTCTGCAGAAGCAAAAGGTAAGGAAGAAGGAGAAAAGATTGGTTTAGAAAAAGGGAAAATAGAAGGTAAAATAGAAGAACGTTATACTACTGCCTTAAAGATGCTACAATTAAATATAGATATAGATACCATAGCAGATATTACTACACTTTCTAAAGAGGAAATTATATCTATTGTTAAAGAAAACAACTTAAAAGGGGCAATCTGATTGTGTTTTACAAGGATTTTAATCTGACATTTCAACTAAAAAATCTCAATCCTTAACGCAGAATGTCGGAAACATAAGGTTACAGGTTAGTTTCGAAAGACTCGACTCGAAATCTTACCCATCAAGTATATAATACAAACTCAAGATGAAGCTTGTTCAGTGATGTAAATAATTCATTATGTAACTGTACACGGTATTGTTTAGAAAATGTGGGAATGGATATTTGCGCTTCATCGTCTATGATGGATATTTTTACAAAAGCCCTACCTGGATACTGTTTTATACAAGTTTCTAATTCGTTTACTAATGGCTCGTTTATATTACGTTGCTCCAACTTTAGATGAATTCCTTTAGCCATTTTTTCTCGTATACCTTCCAGTAGGTTAATCATTTGTGGTCTAAATTCAAGTATCTCTTTATTGTTATAACGCATTCCAACATTTCCTGTTAAAAACAGTAGCTTTCCTGTTTCTAATAAATGTTTATGTTTTAAAAAGTCTTCCCCAAAAAGAGAAAACTTTAGAGATCCATGATAATCATCTAGTGTTAATAATGCAAAATAATTCCCTTTGCTATTTTGTTTTATGATACACTCTGTGAGCATACCTGCTATGGTTGCTTCTCTACGGCTAGAGGACAATATATTTTGCGTATGTACATTACAGAAACTTTCAATATCCTTTTTAAAAGAATCTAACGGATGTCCAGAAATATAAAACCCAACCAGCTCTTTTTCAATACATAACTGTTCCAATAATGTATAAGGAATGCACTCAGCTGGTTCTGGCTTTTTAATTTGGCTATATGAACTGGAACCAAAGAGAGACTGAACTGCTTCTGCACGTTCTTTTTTAATTTGATGCCCATAGTTTATAACTTTTTCTATAAAGCTTCCTCCATTTCTAGGCTCTTCATAGACATATTGTTTTCTATGTATGTCTTTAAAAACATCAAATGCACCAGAGAGCGCAAGGCATTCCATAGTTTTCTTGTTTACCATTTTTAATGGTATAGATTCTACAAAATCAAAAATGTCATTAAAACGACCTTTTTGTTTTCTAGCCTCTATAATAGTCGTAACTGCAGCATCACCAGCTCCTTTAATAGCACTTAGCCCAAACCGGATTTCTTTATCTGTATTTGCACTAAAATTCACCTGGCTTTCATTTATATCAGGCCCTAATATAGCGAGTCCTTGCTGACGACTCTCTTCCATAAAGAAAGAAATTTTATCAATATCTCCATGGTTATTTGTTAATACAGCAGCCATATATTCTGTAGGGTAATTGGCTTTTAAATAGGCAGTTTGGTAAGCGATTAAAGAATAGGCTGCTGCATGAGAACGATTAAATCCATATTGCGCAAACTTTTCCATTATATCAAAAATAGCTAATGCTTTTTCTTTAGAAATATCATGTTTTTTAGCTGCTCCTGCTACAAAAATACCCCGTTGCATAGCCATCTCTTCTGCCTTTTTTTTACCCATAGCTCTGCGTAGTAAATCAGCTCCACCTAGCGTATAACCAGCCATTTCTTGTGCTGTTTGTATGATTTGTTCTTGATAAACCATAATGCCATAGGTGGGCTTTAATATGGATTCTAAGAGTGGATGGGGATACTCAATAGACTCTACACCATGTTTTCGGGCAATAAAGTTAGGAATAAATTGCATCGGACCTGGCCTATAAAGCGCATTCATCGCAATAAGTTCTTCCATAGTATTGGGTTGTAGCTTAATCAACCATTGCCGCATACCTTCTGACTCAAACTGAAAGGTTCCTTTTGTATTGCCCGTTTGATAGAGATAAAATGTAGCAGGATCATCTAAAGGAATCTTATCTATATCTATAACAATATCCCAATTCTGATACACTAAGTGTATGGTCTCTTTGATGATGCTCAGGGTTTTTAAACCCAAAAAATCCATTTTGAGCATACCCATGTCTTCCAATACAGAACCATCATATTGGGTCACTAAAAGGTCAGAGTTTTTATCTGTTTTAACAGGAATATAATCCAATAAATCGTTGGGGGCAATAATAATTCCTGCTGCATGAATTCCAGTATGACGTACAGCACCTTCTAGTGTCTCAGCTAAAGCGAGTGTTTTCCCTTCTACTGTATCGATAGCTCTTTTTATTTCAGCAAGCTCGGGTACCTCCTCAAAGGCTTCTGCTAATGTAATACCTATTTTATCTGGAATAAGTTTTGCTATATAATTGGCTCTTGCTAACGGGATACCCAACACACGTGCTACATCACGGATAGAAGATTTAGCAGCCATGCTACCAAAAGTAATAATAGAAGCTACTTGATTTTTTCCATATTTTTTTACCACATAATCAATTACTTTTTTTCTCCCTTCATCATCAAAATCAATGTCTATGTCAGGCATGGACACCCGTTCTGGGTTTAAGAAACGTTCAAAAAGTAGTTGATACCGTATAGGATCTACTTTTGTAATGCCTATGCAAAAAGCCACTAAAGAGCCTGCTACAGATCCCCTTCCAGGACCTACTATAACATTCAATTTTGCAGCTGCATCAATAAAATCTTGGACAATAAGAAAATAACCAGCAAAACCTGTTTGGGTAATTACTACTAATTCATAATTTAGTCGGCTTTCTATTTCTGCAGAAATAGTGCCGAATTTAGCAATAGCTCCAGAAAAAGCTAAATGTCGTAAATAGGCATTTGCATCTGTAAAACCATCTGGTAATTTAAAAATAGGTAAAAGTACATCTCTAGTTAAGGAGGGTGTTTCTACTTTTTCTGCTAATCCTATTGTATTCGTGAGTGCATCTGGTATATCTGCAAAAAGTAGTGCCATCTCCTCTGGAGACTTTAAAAAGAATTGGTTATTACTAAACCGCATCCGATTGGGATCATTATAATCTTTTCCAGTCTGTAGGCATAGTAAAACATCTTGGGCCAGGCTATCTTGTTGTGTAACATAATGCACGTCATTGGTAGCAATAATTTTTACATTGTATTTTTTAGCCCAATGGAGTAGCACTGCATTACAAATATCTTGTTCTTCAATACCATGTCTTTGAATTTCGATATAATAATCGTCTCCAAACAGTTCTAACCATTCTAGAAAGAGCTTTTCTGCTATGGTTTCACCATGTCGGATAATTGTTCTAGGAATCTCTGCACCTAGGCAACAGGTGGTAGCTATTAATCCTTCTTTATGTTTTCGTAGTAAAGTCTTATCGATTCTTGGCTTATAATAATATCCTTCTAAAAACCCTAGGGAGCAGAGCTTACTAATATTCTGGTAGCCTACAGCATTTTTTGCCAGTAGTAATTGATGATAGCGTGTTTTATCTTTATGATCGTGCATATTGGGTGCCATATAGAATTCACACCCGATTATAGGTTTTACACCTTCCTTTGCTGCAGCAGCTACAAAATGAGGAACTCCAAACATGTTGCCATGATCTGTTATAGCTAACATATTCATGCCCAACTGTTTATTAGCAGCTATTAATTGCTGTACCTTAGCAGCACCATCCAGTAAAGAATATTCTGTATGACAATGTAAATGGCAAAAATTGTGCATGGTTGCGTTGCTGGATAGGGTTTATCGCTGTTGTTGTTTTGGAAAACAAATTTTTCGCTAAAAAGAACAGATAATTTCTATTATCTACAATAGATATCATGCCTTATAATTGTCGTATACATGGAGGTTCAAGCTAAATGCGTTTTTGCATTACCAGCCTGAAACATATTTTCATATATTTTATGATGGGCATCATTATATGCATCATCATTATTGATTAAATCAGGCGTTTTTAAATCAGAGACCGCATTAAATAGCTCTAAATCAAGCACTTCGCCACGTAATACAACATCAGAATACTGAATAGCAACCTTAAGTATATCATAGAGACTTCCAGAAGATAGTAATGTAGCATCTTTATCTGAAATGCCTAATTTAATAATTTTTGCTGCTAAAAGAGGGAAATGCTGTGAAAAAGTATTATTATAAATGGTAGTAATAATTTTAGCCTTTTCAAAGAGGATATTGTTACTGTACAACTTCTTCCAAAAAAGAGGTATTAGGCTTGTAATCCAGTCATGACAATGTACAATATCTGCTTCCCATTCTAACTTTTTAAGTGTTCCCATAACACCCATGCAGAAAAAAATCATACGTATGTCATTGTCTTCAAAAAAGATATTGTTATTATCGTTGAAAACGGATCTTCTTCCACTAAATAGACTTTCGTTATCTATGAAATAGACTTGTAAACGCGTATTAGGTATACTACTTACTTTTACAGAAATAGTATGGCCTATATCATCTATAGAGACAATAGAGCCTGATAGCCGCAGTACTTCATGTAATCGATTTACTCGGTTATGAATAGTTCCAAATTTAGGTACCATAACACGCACATCAATTTGCTTGTTTTGCATCGCTTCAAGCAAATTACGTACACAACTTGATACAATAGAATTTTCCAAAAAAGGAGATATTTCACTTGCAATGTATAGTATCCTTTGTAGAGGCATAATATCAAAGATACTTTTGAGCATTGTATAAAACATAATGCCTTGAATACAAAACAAGGCACATTCCAAAGATATGAAAAAAATATGAGTTTTAAAAGAGTATATTACAAGAATGACTGAAGGGGTTAATTGTCTATTTCGTCATAGGATCAGTCGTTTGGTTCGAAAAACTTGTTGCTTTTCAAAACAATTAAAAAATCACACAAATGCAATTAATGATAGTAATTGCTAGTATTAATAAAGGAAATGCTTGGGCAACTTAGCATCATATATTTATTTAAACTACCACCAAAAATTTAGCCATTACTTGCATAATAATTTTATAATTACTATAATTCAATATGAGCGTTAAGAATTCCATAGGAAACGAATGTCTTCATTGTAAAGTAATCTCCCCTAAATAACTCCTGTTTAAAAAAAGGATGCTTTAGGCATGAATACCTCATTGTTACACATTCTCTCCTATGTAATTCTATTTTCACAAGGTGATGGCTTAAAGTTAAAGGCTTAAATAAATATGTGATGATATAATTAATTGATATCGAACATATTTATTTATACTTACTAAAAAAAACAATCAATTATGTTTAAACAAATACGTTGCAAGAAATTTGCACACATACAAGAATAATGTAAATATTAAGAATAATATGCATAAAAAACAAAATTACAGCACTTATTTTCAATATAAACGTAAGAAAGCTACTTAGCCTATCTAGGCATCATATATTTTTTAATTCACTATCAAATAGTATTATCTGGTGAAATAGATCTTCGAAAAGATTATCGCAGCAATAGTATACTATACATCAAAAAAACAATTTATGTTTATGATTAATACAAAATATATATCCCTTATAGGCATTTTATGCCTTGGATCTAATTGTGGAAATGATTCTGGTAAAGGAAAAACAACTGGTAACATTCTAGCTAATAAAAATGATTCTAGTGACATTCTAGCTGGCAAAATCAAGCCTAGTTATGACAAAGGATGCAAGCAGCATAGTTGCTTACCATTAAATTTATCAGAAGGTAATATATCTAATGAATCATATTTAGATAATACATCTTTTAATGCTACTAATAAATCATATTCAAATGAAATATCTCTACAAAAAAAGAATAGGCCAAATGGTTGCCTTACAGATGAATTATGCGAGGCTATTAAAAATAATGATTTAAACCTAGTAGAATCATTATTAGATGCTGGAGCTGATTTAAATAAAAATGCTGAAGCACTACTCACTGCTATTGAAAATAATAATCCAGAAATAACTCGGTTACTGCTTGAGGCTGGAGCCAATCCAAATATTCCGGATGAAAATGGATATTATCCGCTTGATGCAGCTATTGACGTGAATAATAAAGCACTTGTTACATTGTTGCTTAAGGCTGGAGCTCATATTAGATTCTGTGGAACACATAATTATAAATTATATTATAATTTGATGGATATAGATATAGATAAATCCATCTTAGAAATACTCTTAATACATCTTGGTCGTTGTGGCGAAAAAGATTATGAAGGCTTAAGTCCATTGCATTGGGCTGCTAAGGATGGATATACCGGTGTTATTCGTGACTTGATGGATAGCGGTCAATCATTAAACTATGATGAAGTAGATCCAGTATATAACTTCACGCCTCTGCATTATGCATCTCGTAAAGGCAATAAAAAAATCGTTGAAATGTTACTAGCTCAAGGCGCAAATAGAACAGCACAGGACTTTCGCAAAGTATTGAATAATTGATATTTTTGTAGTTATAGTTACTAACTTCAAATTATTGTACTCAACGATGAAAGTTACTACGCAACT